>JBIJDI010000157.1:0-6140 GCA_044344235.1 Sulfuritalea sp.
CTGGGTGATCATGGTGCTGCCGCCCGGCGGTTTCTTCGTGCTCGGCGCCTGGCTGCTGCTGTTCTCGTGGTGGGCGCGGCGCAAGGCAGGAAAGGAGGCCACGCAGAATGCATGAATCGGCCTTCCAGATTTTCGTCAACGCCTTGCTCGCCAACAACTTCGTGCTGGCGATGTTCCTCGGCCTGTGCCCCTTCCTTGGTGTTTCGGGCAAGCTCGACACGGCCTTTCCGATGGGCGTGGCGACCACCTTCGTGATGCTGGTGGCTTCGCTCTGCGCCTACGGGTTGAACCTGCTGCTGGGCTATTTCCATCTCGAATTCCTGCGCCTGATTTCATACATCGTGATCATCGCTTCGTCGGTGCAACTGGTCGAGATGGTGCTGAAGAAGTACAGCCCGACGCTGTTCCGGGCGCTCGGCATTTATCTGCCGCTGATCACCACCAACTGCGCCGTGCTGGGCGTCGCGCTGTTCCAGACCGCACGCGAATACGACTTCGTCCAGTCGGTTACCTTCAGCATCGGCGGTGGCCTCGGCTTCACTCTGGCGCTGGTGCTGATGGCCAGCGTGCGCGAGCGCCTGACGCTGTCCAATGTGCCCGACCTGGCGCAGGGCACGGCCCTGTCGCTGATGCTGGCGGGAATCCTTTCGCTGTCCTTCATGGGTTTTGCCGGATTGGGCGGATGATGAGCACCTATCTGGTGACCGTCGGCCTCATCTTCACCATCATGCTTTCCGGCATTGCCGTCGAGCGCATCTACCGTCGCTTTGCTGCGAGGAATCCGCAGCTCGGGCCTTTCCGCGACAATAGCAAATGCGGCAGCTGCACGGCCGGTAGCGGCTGCAGCGATGACACCTGCACCGACGCCAACCCGGCCGCTGCGCCGCGCAGCTGATCAAGTTTTTTTGGAGCCATCATCATGCAGACACCCAAATCACCGGCACCTCCTCCCGCGAGGACCCATGCGGCTGTACTTACCCAGTCGCGCCGCATCACGCCGCCCGCCTCGCACGAGGAGGTCCGTCACATGGTCTTCCACACCGCAGACCTGGCCTTCGATCCCTCGCTCGGCAACTGCATTCGCGTCATGGCGCCGGGGCAATACGGCAATCCCTGGCATACCCGTCTCTACTCGATCATGGATCTGGAGCGGCGCGACAACGGCACCGAATTCGCCATCTGCGTGCGGCGCTGTTCCTACATCGACGATTTCAACGGCGAGGAATACAAGGGCATCGCCTCGAACTACCTGTGCGACATGCGTCCGGATGACGCGCTGCAGTTCGCCGGTCCGATCGGCTACCCGTTTGTCATTCCAGAAGACAAGACCGCCGACATCCTGTTGCTGGGCATGGGCACCGGCATCGCGCCGTTCCGCACGCTGATCCGGCAGATCTACGAAAAGATCGGCGGCTGGCAGGGCAGGGTGCGCTTGTTCTACGGCGCGAAGAGCCCGCTGGAAATGCTCTACATGAACGACGAAAACAACGACCTCGCCAACTACTTCGATCAGCCCACCTTCAAGGCTTTCCAGGCGGTCAGCCCGCGACCGGCCCTCGATGCGCCAGTCGCGATGGAGCAGGCCCTGGCGCAAAACGCGGCTGAAGTCTGGGACATGATCCAGCGGCCGAACACGCGAGTATTCGTCGCCGGCAGCGGCAAAGTGCTGGGCATGATCGACAAGGCCATGGTGGAGATGGCCGGCTCCAGCAGGAACTGGGTCTCGGTGCACGCGCAGCTTCGCTACGGCGGCCGCTGGAGCGAGGTGCTGTACTGACGGGCAGCCAGCATTCAGCGCGCCGCGGCCTATTTGAGTTTCTTCAGGTAAGGCACATAGGCCATGTCGGTTTTGCTGATGTGCGTGGTCAGCCAGTTCGTCAGGAATTCCACGGTATCGGTGGAAATGTCCTGCCCGATGGATCTGAGCTGGAGTTCGTCCAGCCTGCTGCGAAACGCCGCGTGTTCTGCAGCGTGTTCAGCCAGACCGGGATACTCCGCCGCCTTCATCAGGGCTTCTTCCGCCGAGAAATGCGCCCGCGTGTAGTGCTTCAGGCGCGTGAGCGAATAGACGCCGAACAGCGTCCGCTCGTCGATCGCGGCACTTTGCAGTTCCGCGAGCCACTGGAAAATCTCCTTGTGCTGTTCGTCAAGCAGCGCAACGCCGGTGCTGAGGGCTGGGGTCCATTCGATCATGGATGAAATGGTAGCACCTTGCAGCGGGTTGATGACAAGAGAGACCGCTTGGCCCTCTTTCTGAATACGAAACCGGGCTCCTCTTGACTGGATTCGCCGTACCGCCCGCGCCGACTCTTCGATTCGACTCTCCTGCTGCTGCAGAAGGACAGACTTTAGTCGAGGCTCTCTTCGAACCAGCGCAGCTTGTCGCGCAGCGTTACCACTTCGCCGACGATGATCAGGGTCGGTGCGCGCAGGTTGGCGGCTTCGGCCAGAGCCGGCAGCGTGGTCAGCGTGCCGGTGATGGTGCGCTGGGTGGGCTGGGTGCCGTGTTGAACGATGGCGGCCGGCCAGTCGGCGGGCAGGCCGTGTTCCATGAGTTTGGCGCACAAGTGCGAGAGGCCCGACAGGCCCATGTAGATCACCACGGTCTGGCGGCGGCGGGCGAGGCCGGGCCAGTCCAGGTTCATGCTGCCGTCCTGGAGGTGGCCGGTGACGAAGACACAGGCCTGGGCGTGGCTGCGATGGGTCAGCGGGATGCCGGCATACGAGGCGACGCCGGCGGCTGCGGTGATGCCGGGCACCACTTCGAAGTTGATGCCGTCGGCGTGCAGGGTTTCGACTTCCTCGCCGCCGCGACCAAAAATGTAGGGGTCGCCACCCTTGAGCCGCACCACGCGCTTGCCCGTTCGGGCCAGGCGCACCAGCAGCTCGTTGATTTCTTCCTGCGGCAGCGAATGGTTGCCCCGTTCCTTGCCGGCGTAGATGAGCTCGGCGTCGGCGCGGGCGAGCTCCAGCACCGGCTTGGAGACGAGGTTGTCATAGACCAGCACATCCGCTTCGCCGATCAGGCGCGCGGCCTTGAGGGTCAGCAATTCGGGGTCGCCGGGGCCGGCACCGACCAGATAGACCCAGCCGGGTTGAGCAGAAGTAGGTTTCATGGACGCGAATGTTAGCTCAGCTTCGGCTGTTGCCGCTTGATCAGGAACAACCTCCGCCGCAGCTGCCGCAACTTTTGGCGGCAGGGGGTGCGGTGCAGCCGCCACGGAAAATGAACTGGAATTCGCCGGGCGCAACCTCGGAGAAATCCAGCGTGGTGCTCTCCAGCAGCGGCTGGCTGTGTGGCGAGATCAGGATGGCGATGCCGCCGCCATCGACGACCAGGTCGTCTTCGCGTTCGTCGTCGAAGCCCATGCCATAGACCAGCTCTCCATCGGCTTCATCGATCTTGGCGGCGACTCGTAACATGGGCTGGTTGCCGGCCTTCGGTTCTTCGGCGGCGGCGCGGGCGATTTGCTCCGCAGCGGCTGGGGTCAGGGCGAACATGGGGCTGATTCCTTGTAGTCGTTGGTCATGCAGTCGCGGACGTGCTGGACAAATTTCGCCGGCCAGTCGCAGCCGCTGGTGGCGCGCAGGTGGCTGTAGGAGGCGAGCAGGCGGTGCTGCAGGACGCCGTCGTGGTGGCCGTCGATGCCGTGTCCGCGCTTCACGGCATAGGCATAGCGGGTGTCGGCCGGCAGGTCGTAGAGGTTTGAATAGTGGAATTCGTGCGCCGGCAGCGCTGGCGCGCCTTCGCTGCCGGCGCCGCGCCACGGGTGGTTGGCGTTGGCCTCGAGGATCACGTAGCCGCGGCCCACGGGCTTGTCGTGCATGCGGATGTCGCCGGGAATCACGCCGACCATTGCCGCGCTGCGACCCTTCCAGTGAATGCTGCGCGACAGGTACATCAGGCCGCCGCATTCGGCATAGGCGGGCAGGCCGGCCTCGATGACGCGGCGGATGTCGGCACGCAGCGGCGTGTTGGCTTCCAGTTGGTCGAGGAAGCATTCGGGAAAGCCGCCGCCGATCAGCAGGCCGTCGCAAGGTGGCAACCTGGCGTCGTGCAGGGTGTCGAAGAACACGGTCTGCGCGCCGGCTGCTGTCAGTGCGGCGAGGTCGTCGGCGTAGTAAAAGCCGAAGGCGGCGTCGCGGGCAATGGCGATGCGCACCGGCTTGTCGACGCTGCGCCATTGCGGGGGCGGCGGCGTCAGGACAACATCGGTCCGGCTGATTTCCAGCAGGCGATCGAGATCGACCTGTGCGGCAATGCGTTCGCCGATCGCGGCGATGTGCCGCTCGGCTTCGGCGGTTTCATTCACAGGCATCAGCCCCAGATGGCGTTCGACCAGCGCCAGTTCGGGGTCTTCCTGCACCGCGCCGAGTACCGCGACGTCGGTGTAGTGCTCGATCACGGCGCGCAGCTTGGCTTCGTGGCGGCGGCCGCCGAGGCGGTTGAGGATCACGCCGGCAATCCGGATTTTCGGGTCGAAGGCCTGGTAGCCGAGGATCAGCGGCGCGATGCCGCGCGTCATGCCGCGCGCATCGAGCACCAGCACCACCGGCAGGTCGAGCAGGCGGGCCAGCGCGGCGTTGCTGTTCGAGCCGTCGAGGTCGAGCCCGTCGTAGAGGCCTTTGTTGCCCTCTATCAGGCAGATTTCGGCATCGTGGCCGTGTCGGGCGAACTGGGCTTGCAGCTCGCTGTCGGGCGAGAGAAAGAAATCCAGGTTGTAGCAGGGCCGTCCGGCGGCCACCGACAGCCACAGCGGATCGATGTAGTCCGGACCTTTCTTGAAGGGCTGCACCGAGCGCCTGGGCTGGCCGTGCTTGCCCGAGCTCAATGCGGCGGCGAGGCCGATGCTGATGGTGGTCTTGCCCGAGGACTTGTGCGCGGCAGAGATGAGGAAGCGATGCATGGGGCGCACCCGCTACAGGCTCAGTCGGTCGCGCTGGCTGCGGCTTCGAGCTCGGCGATGTCGTCCTGTGGCAGGAAATGCAGCACGCGCACGCCGATGGTGGTCATGGTGAAGGCGATGCCGAGGCCACCGAGCGCCAGCAGGAATTCAGGCAGGCTGGCACTGTAGTGATCGACCGCGCCGTCCATGAAGCTGCTCTTGACGTCGTAGCCGGGGAAAATGTCGAGCGGGAAAGCCTGGCCGCCGATGATGAAGACATAGAGCTGGAAGTAGGCGCCGAGGATCACCAGCAGGGCCGCGACATTGACCCAGAGCGTCTTGTCCCGGGTGCCCGGGCTGAACAGCAGGACCAGCGGCAGCAGCGTGCCGATCAGGATCTGGCCGACCCAGAACATGCTGGCGAACTCGCTGTCGAACAGGATGAAATATTCGAAGGCGATGTTCTTTGCGAAATAGGCATTGACCAGGTGCAGCGCGATCGTGAAGTACAGCACGGCGCCGACGAAAGTAGCCAGCAGGTTCTTCATGCGGCGCAGGATCAGCGGCGGCAACTGCATGTTGTTCCAGGCGTACATGGTCGATTGCACCACGAGGAACACGGCCAGCCCCCAGGCGAAGGACATGATGATGAACATCGGTGCCAGCAGGGCGGTGCCGTAGGCCTGGCGAGCGACGAGGAAGGCGAAGATGGAGCCGGTGCCGGTGGTCAGGATGATGCGCCAGATGAAGGTCGCCAGACCGGCTGCCTTGGAGAAGGGATTCATGCGGCGTTCCATCATGGTCCATAGATAGACCGCGACGAAGCCGTAAAACACCGGATACAGAATCACGTTCCAGCCGAATACCGAGGTCGGGTTGAAGTGCGTTGCCGCCACCATCAACCGGTCGGCGCGACCGAGGTCGAGCATGATCACGGCGAGGCCGCCGCTGAGCATGGCAATCCCGAGCAGGCCGGACAGCGGGGCGCGCGACTTGTAGAGCACCCGGCCGAAGACCGAGCCCATCGAGGCGACGTTGAGCACGCCGGACGCGGCGACGATCAGAAAAATCGCGACGACGTGGGGCAGGCCCCAGACGATCTGGTTGTTCATGCCGGTCACGATGTGGCCGGAATGCTCCATGTACAGCGCGGCCGCGAGGCCGATCGCCGAGACCAGGCCGCCGATCGCGGCGAGCACATAGACGAGGCCTTCTTCTTGGCGGGGATTTAGATTGGCCAGGGTCAGAGTCCCT
>JBIJDI010000125.1:0-7071 GCA_044344235.1 Sulfuritalea sp.
TCTGAAGGAACGCGAGATTGACTTGCCCGCGCTGGTCGATGCCGATGGCCACCACGCGATCAACTGGGGCGTGCGCGGCGTGCCGACGCATTTCGTGGTCGATGGCGCCGGCAACATCCGCTTTCGTGTGGTCGGCTACGCCACGACATGGGGTCTGAAGGCGCGGCTGTGGTGGGCGGAGACTTTTCCGGCATGAGCGATCGGAAAAACTTTCCGCCGGCATCGCTGGCCTGGTCGGTCTGGGGCCTTGGCGCGCTGCTGTATCTGATCGGCTTTTACCTGCGCGTGGCGCCGGCGGTGATCACCGACCAGTTGATGACCGAATTCGCCATCACCGGTGCGGCGCTGGGAAATCTGTCGGCCTTCTATTTCTATTCCTATGTGGCAATGCAGGTGCCCACCGGGATGATCGCCGACCGCTGGGGGCCGCGCCGCCTGCTCACTGCCGGCGCCGGGGTAGCGGCGCTGGGTACGGCGCTGTTTGCGTTTGCGCCCACCATCTTCTGGGCCAACATGGGGCGGCTGTTGATCGGTGCTTCGGTGGCGGTGGCCTTCGTCTCGATGCTGAAGCTGGCCAGCCACTGGTTCGCCCCGAAGCAGTATGCACTGGCCTCGGGCATGGCGCTTCTGATGGGCGTGGTCGGCGGCGTGGTGGCGGGGGTGCCGTTGCGCTTTCTGGTTGAGGCTTTCGGCTGGCGCCCGGTGATGGGTGTCTCTGCCGCGCTGACAGCTGTCCTGTGCGTTGTCACCTGGCTGCGCGTGCGCGACGACCCGGTAGAGCGCGGTTATGCCAGCCACTTTCAGGGGGCGCACGGAGCACATGCTTCGACCTCGCTGCTGCGCGGCTTGATGGAAGTACTGTCCTACCGCAATGTGTGGATCCTGACGGCGGTGCCGATCGGCTTTTCCGGCGCGGTGCTGACTTTTGCCGGCCTCTGGGGCGTGCCCTTCCTGCGCCAGGTGCATGGGCTGGACCCGAAGATGGCGGCGGCGATTACCTCGCTCCTGCTGGTGTCGTGGGCGCTGGGCGGGCCGATCTTGGGCAGCTGGTCGGAGCGCATGGGCGTGCGGAAACCCCTGTATCTGATTGCGGCCGGGGTGGCCATGCTGGGCTGGTCGGCGATCATCTTCCTGCCGCTGCCGCTGTGGGTATTGGTGGTGCTGCTGATTCCGACAGGCTTTGCCTCGGGCAACATCATCATCGGCTTTGCCTGGGCCAAGGAATCGGTGCCGCTACGCTTGGTGGGTACGGCTTCCGGCGTGTGTAACATGGGACCGCTGGTGGGCGGCATGCTGCTGCAGCCGGCGGTAGGCTGGATGCTGGACCGGCGCTGGACCGGCGCCGTCGAAGCCGGCGTGCGGCTCTACAATGCAACGGCGTATCGCGCCGGCTTTACCCTCATATTCGGCGCCATGGTGATCGCCGGCATCATCCTGATTTTTGCCCGCGAGAGCCATTGTCGGCAAATGCACGAATAGAACGCCATGACTCCAAGAATCCTCTGTCAGCGTGATGGCGCCATCGCCACGGTTACGCTGTTCAACCCGGAGAAACTCAATGCGCTGAATGCCGCGATGTGGCAGCAGCTGCGCGTCACCATGCTCGAGTTGGCGGCCGACGATTCCCTGCGCTGCATCGTCCTGCGCGGCGAAGGCACCGCCTTTGCCGCCGGCGGCGACCTCGAAGAATTCCGCACGGCGCGCGCCACTGTCGATCTCGCACTTGCCTACCACGAAGTCGTCGGTGAAGCGCTGGCCGCCATCGAATCCTGTCGGCATCCCACCATCGCCGCGATCCTCGGTCCCTGCGTCGGCGGCGGGCTGGAGATTGCCTGCGCCTGCGATCTGCGCATTGCGGGCGAAGGGGCGAAGTTCGGTGCGCCCATCATGAAACTGGGATTCTCGATGTACCCCGGCGAACTGGCTGGTTTTCTCAAGCTCGCCGGCCCGGCGGTGGCGAAGGAAATTCTGCTCGAGGGGCGGCTGCTGACGGCGGCCGAGGCCTATGCCAAGGGCTTGCTAACGCGGATTGTGGTGGATGACGAGGTGCTGCCGGAAGCGCAGGCGACCGCGGCACGCATCGCCTCTGGCGCGCCGCTGGTGGCGCGCTGGCACAAGCAGTGGATTGCGCGGCTGATGGAGGATCGTCCGGTTTCCGAAGAGGAAAAGCGTTCCTCATTCGCCTTCCTCGACACGCAGGATTACGCCGAAGGGCTGGCGGCCTTTCTGGAAAAGCGGCCGCCGCGCTTCAAGGGCAGCTAAGCAGCCAGCTTGCTGGCGACGTGGTCGGCCAGCGCAAGGCAGGAAGTCAGCCCCGGCGATTCGATGCCATACAGGCAGACCAGCCCGGGCACGCCATGTTCGGCCGGCCCTGAAACCAGAAAATCGCATGCGGGCTCGCCCGGCGCATGCGGCTTGGGCCGGATGCCGGCGTAGGCGGGGACCAGCGCGCCATCGGGCAGTTGCGGCCAGTAGCGCCGCACCTCGCCGTAGAACGCCTCGGCACGTTCAGGGGCAACCGTGTAGTCGATGGTGTCGATCCATTCCACGTCGGGACCAAAGCGCGCCTGCCCGCCGAGGTCGAGCGTGAGGTGCACGCCCAGCCCGGCTGCTTCCGGCACCGGGTAGATCAGTCGCGAGAAAGGAGCGCGACCGGCCAGCGCGTAGTAGTTGCCCTTGGCATAGTGGAGCGGGGGCACGGATTGCGGCGGCAGGCCGCGCAGGCGGCGGGCGATGCCCTGGGCGCCGAGCCCGGCGCAATTCACCACCGTTCGCGCCAGAATCGCCGTCTCGCTAGCGCCGACCTTTACGTTGAGGACAATGCCGCCGTCGACGATCTCGCCACCCGTCACCGGGCTGTTCAAGGCCAGCACCGCGCCGTTTCTTTCCGCGTCGCCCAGCAGGGAGAGCATCAGGGCGTGGCTGTCGATGATCCCGGTCGAGGGCGACAGCAGGGCGGCCGTGCATTCCAGCGCCGGCTCCAGCGCACGGGCCTCGGTGCGCGACAGAAACCGGAGATCGTCCACGCCGTTGGCCCGGGCGCCGGCGGCGATGCGGTCGAGCTGCGCGCGTTGCTGCTCGCGGGTGGCCACGATCAGCTTGCCGCAGCGGCGATGGCTAATCCCGCGCTCCTCGCAGTAGGCATACAGCATGCCGCGGCCGGCGACGCACAGCCGCGCTTTGAGCGAGCCGGCGGCATAGTAGATGCCGGCGTGGATTACCTCGCTGTTGCGCGCGCTGATGCCGGTGCCGAAAGCGCTTTCGCTTTCCAGGATCAGTACGTCGCGGCCGTCGGCGGCGAGTCTGCGCGCCACGGCCAGGCCGATGACGCCGGCGCCGATGACGATGCAATCAATTTTTTCCATGAAGACGCTTTGACAAAAGTGACTGCCGGCAACTTACACGATATCCTGCTTCCGCATCCGGTTCGCACCCGCGAAGCGGGGCGTGCAGGATTTTTCGTCAATTCGTCAATTGTGCCGGAGCTCGATGATGCGTTGCTGGCTCGTGCTGTTTCTGATGGCGACCACCTCGCCCGCCTTCGCGCAAGCGAATGACGCGAAGGCGGGCGGTCGCTGCGGCGAAGCCCGGAGCGTCACCACGCAGTCGGGCGCGACTATGCGCTACGCGCTGGCGGAGGCCCGTGGCGATGCCGCGTCCGGCGCGCGAAGCGCTCTGGTGATGCTCATCGGTGGCGGCGGCTTCATCGCTCTCGACGACAAGGGCTGCCCGCAGAAGCTCAACGGCAATTCGCTGATACGCATGAGTCCGCTGCTGCGCGAAGCGGGTGTGGCCACCGTGCTGGTCGATGTGCCCTCCGATCTGCGGGGCGAAGAGGGTCTCGGCGGATTCCGCATCGCTTCCGGGCACGCGGAGGATCTGGGCAAGGTCATCGCCGAGCTTCGTTCGCGCATCCAGGGGCCGGTATGGATCATCGGACACAGCCGCGGCACGATATCCGCGGCCAACGCCGCTGCACGGCTGACGGGTTCTTCCGCCCCGGATGGCGTGGTGTTGCTGTCGCCGATGCTGGTGGGCGACGCGAGGGCGAAAAAATCGTGGGTCGCGCAGACGGTGTTCTCGGTCGATCTGGAAGCCATCAAGGCGCCCCTGCTGATCGTCGGACACGCGGCGGACAACTGCGTGCGTTCGCCGGCGGATCGCATGGGAAATGTTGCGGCGAAAACGCTGGCTGCGCGCCGGCAAGTCGCTACCATGACAGGCGGCCCCGTCAGTCCCGGACGGGCACCCGGCGTCGCCGCCTGCGAGGTCGGCGAACCGCATGACTTTGTCGACCAGGAAGCGGAGGTCGCCGCCGGTATTGTCCGTTTCATGCGCGGCGGCAGTTATTGAGCGCAGGTTTCACAGGAGGATCAGACATGAACCCGAAACATTTCGCAGCACTTGGCCTGATGACCGCGTTCTTGCTGGCGCCTGCCGCCACTCACGCAGCCGATACGGCAGCGGTTGTCGACAAGGCGGCGGCGACCCGGAATCGCGTGGTGTTTCAGGTGAACGAAGACGATTCGCGCAAGTGGAATACGGTGCTCGCCAACATCAACAACGTGCAGGAAGAACTGGGCCGGGTGGAGGTCACGGTGGTTGTGATCGGGCCGGGGCTGGGCATGCTCAAGGCAGACGCGCTGACGGCGAACAAGGTGCAGGACGCGATGTCGGCTGGCGTCCGTTTCGTCGCCTGCGGCAATTCGATGCAGGCGCAGCACCTGACGAAGGACGACATGATCGACGGCATTGCCTATGCCAAGGCCGGCTATGTCGAAATCATGCGCCTGCAGCAGCAGGGCTGGACCTACATTCGGCCATAGCCTGTTTGTATTTATGCATAAGCGCGGGGGCCGGTAGCGCTCGGTGCCGGGCTGCTATGCTGCGCGAACTGCGCGTCAGACGCAGCCTTCAAACACCCGAACAGGAGAACCTCATCATGATTGCCATCCATCGTACGTTCGCTGCCGCTATCGCCTGTGCGGCTCTTGTCCTGCCCCTGAGTTCCGCTGCCGCTGAAGACAAGACGACGCAAAAGCCACAGAAAGAGCGCGTGGTGATTCAGGTATCCGATGCCGATCCGCAGAAATGGAATCTCGCCCTGAACAACGCGAAGAACGTACAAACCGATCTGGGCGCGGACAAGACCGAGATCGAGATCGTCGCCTACGGTCAAGGCATCGGCATGCTCAAGGCCGATGCCGTCGTGGCCAATCGAATCGAGGACGCGGTCGCCGCCGGCGTCAAGGTGGTGGCCTGTGAGAACACCATGAAGGCGCAGAAAATCACCCGCGACGACATGCACCGGAAGGTCGACTACGTCGCGGCCGGGGTGGTGCAACTGATGCGCCGCCAGCAGCAAGGCTATGCCTACATCCGCCCCTAACGCTCATGGCACCGAGTGCCCCACGCAGAAGTTGAAACATGCGAAAGGCAAATTGAAGGCCCGCCCCCCCATCCCCCCTCACGGGGGGCTACTGATCGGCTCGCTTCGCTCGACTATATCCAGTCGTTTCGAACGAGTTGTTTCACGTTGTCCGTTCGGTCTTCGTCATGATTGACTGGTCGCAGATCGACACCGTCCTGCTCGACATGGACGGCACCCTGCTCGACCTGCATTTCGACAATCACTTCTGGCAGACGCATCTGCCGCAGCGCTATGCCGAAGCGAAAGGCTTGCCGGCGGGAACCGGGCGCGAGGAATTGATGGCGCGCTATCACGGCCGGGCCGGGACGCTGGAGTGGTACTCGGTGGATTTTTGGGAGTCCGAGCTGGAACTGGACATCATGCGCTTCAAGGAAGAGGTCGCGCATCTGATCGACATCCATCCGCATGTGCCGGCCTTCCTCGACGCGGTGCGCGCCAGCGGCCGGCGCGTGGTGCTGGCGACCAACGCGCACCACAAGAGCGTGACGCTGAAAATGGCCAGGACCGGACTTTCGCCGCGCTTCGATGCCATCATCAGTTCCCACGCGCTGGGCGCGGCAAAAGAGGAGCAGGCCTTCTGGCAGCGACTGCAGGAGATAGAGCCTTTCGACCCGGCGCGCACATTGCTGGTGGACGACAGCCTGCCGGTGCTCGACAGCGCGCGTCGTTATGGCATCGCGCATCTGATCGCCGTGAAGCGGCCTGACACCAAGCAGCCGGAAAAGCACACCGGCGATTACCCGGCGATCGATGATTTCTCGCAACTGATGCCCTAGCCTGAGCATGCTGCAATGCAGCTTGACTCTGGTGACCGGCCTCCGGTATGTTGTATACAAAATATCGTATGCAATTACTAAAACTACGTGAAAACAAGGGTTAATCGCTCATCCCTGTCGCAGCAGGCCATCGATTTGCTGCGCGAGCAGATCTACAACCACAAGCTGGCGCCCGGCCAGCGGCTGGACGAAGCCGTGCTCGCGGAGCAGTTGGGCATCAGCCGCACACCGTTGCGCGAAGCGCTCAAGGTCCTGTCGGCCGAGGGGTTGGTGGATCTGCAGCCGCACAAGGGTTGCTTCGTCACCGAACTGACCTTGCGCGATATGGAAGAAATCTTTCCCATCATGGCCACGCTGGAAGGCCGTGTCGCACACGAAGTGGCGAGCAAACGCACGCCGACCCAGCTCAAGGCGCTTGATGCCCTGCACGAAAAATTGGAAAAGCATGCCGCGGTCGGTGACGTGAATCGCTACTACGAGACCAACTACGTCTTTCATGACCAGCTGCAGGAATGCGCCGGCAACCGGTGGCTGCAGATCGTGATTGGCGACCTGAGAAAACTCCTGAAACTGTCGCGCCACCATTCCCTGCGTCTGGAGGGCCGACTGGCGGCATCGTTGGCCGAGCATCGTGCGCTGATGAAGGCGCTGCACCGGCAGGACGCCGATGCGGCGGAGCAGATAATGCGCGGGCACCTGTTGGCGCAGCTGGAAGCGCTGCGCGAAATGTCACTGGCGCCGGAGACTGTCGATGGTTGACGGACTGGTCCAGCGTCTGCGCTCAATAGTCGGCGCTGGCGCGCCCTGCGTACCTGGAACTCCGCTTCGCGGGCAGGTAACGGCGGGAAGCGTCAAGCCGAAGCA
>JBIJDI010000340.1:0-3453 GCA_044344235.1 Sulfuritalea sp.
TAGGGTATTGGTTTTCATGACAACCAAAAGAGAAACTACCCCCCCCCCCCCCGCGTTCGCGCATGAACATTCCGCCACAAGCGTCGTGGATAGCGGCGCTGAGTCTGCTGCTACTCTTCGGCCAAGCCCTGCCGGCGGTCAAGCTCCTCGCTCCCACCAACTACCTCGCGCTGCACACCGTCATGGAATTCTTCTCCATGGCCGTGGCGGCCATGGTGTTCTCGCTGGCCTGGAGTCTGCGAGAACAGAAAGAAAACAACCTGCGCATTGTTCTCGGCACGGGTTTTCTGGCCATCTGCCTGATCGACATGGCCCACGCCCTGTCCTATGCCGGCATGCCGGATCTGGTAACGCCGAGCAGCGGCGGCAAAGCGATCAATTTCTGGCTTGCCGCGCGCTTCATCGCCGCAGTGATTTTTCTGGTGGTTGCGCTGATGCCGCTGCGACGCTGGTCGATGGCGGCCTGCCACCTTGCCCTGATGGCAGCGATCGCCGTGGCGGTCGGCGTCTGGTGGGTGGGATTATTCCACGCTGGCTGGCTGCCACAGACCATCATTCCCGGTCAGGGACTGACTCCCTTCAAGGTCGGCGCGGAATACCTGCTCGCCGCACTCTACGGCCTCGCGGCAGTCCTGCTGTTCCTCAAAAGTCGGCGTTCGCATGACGGCGGTCTGCAATGGCTTGCCGTCGCCTCCTGGGTGCAGGGTCTGGCGGAAATGTTCTTCACGCTCTATGCCGACGTAACCGACGTATTCAATCTGCTGGGGCATGCCTATAAAGTCATCGCCTACTTCATGGTGTACCGCGTCCTGTTTGTCGCAGACGTCCGGGCCCCCTATCGCAAGCTTGAGCTCGAACGCTTGCGACTGCATACACTGGTGACCTCGATTCCCGACCTGGTCTGGCTTAAAGATCCGGATGGCGTCTATTTGTCGTGCAACGCGGAGTTCGAGCGGCTTTTCGGGGCGAAGGAAGCGCAGATCGTCGGCAAGACCGACCATGACTTCGTAGACAAGGAGTTGGCCGATTTATTCCGTAAGCATGATCGCGCCGCCATGGCGGCGGGATGCCTGACGCGCAACGAGGAATGGCTGAATTTCGCCAGCACCGGTTATCGCGGCCTGTTCGAGACGACCAAGACGCCGATGCGTGCGGCGGATGGCGCCCTGGTCGGCGTACTCGGGATCGCCCACGACATGACCAGGCAACGCGACTTGCAGAACGCGCTGAAGGAAAGCGAGTTTCGCTGGAAGTTCGCCGTTGAGGGTTTCGGCGGCGGGATGTGGGACTGGAACGTAGCGCAGAGCACGGTGCTCTTCAGCACGCGCTGGAAAACGATGCTCGGCTTCGCGGAAGACGAGATTGGCAGCGGCCTCGACGAATGGAGCAAACGCGTCCATCCCGACGATCTGGTGCGGGTCATGGCCGATGTGCAGGCGCATCTCGACGGCACGACGCCGCTTTACATCAATGAGCACCGCGTCAGTTGCAAGGATGGCAGCTACAAGTGGATACTTGATCGCGGCATCGTGGTCAGCCGCGACGAGGATGGCAAACCGCTGCGCGTGATCGGCACGCATGCCGACATCAGCGAGCACAAGCTGGCCAACGAGCAACTGAAGAAACTTTCCTTGGCCGTCGAGCAGAGCCCGGAAAGCATTGTCATTACCAAACTGAACGCCGAGATTGAATACGTCAACCGTGCCTTCGCCGACACCACGGGCTACAGCGCCGAAGAACTCGTTGGTCAAAATCCACGCGTTCTGCACTCAGGCAAAACACCGCCTGAAACCTACGCGGCGATGTGGGCCGCCCTGACGCAGGGGAAGTCATGGAAGGGCGAATTCCACAACCGCAAAAAAGACGGCACTGAGTATGACGAATTCGCCATCATCACGCCGCTGCGTCAGCCCGATGGCACAATCACCCACTATGTCGCGGTGAAGGATGACATCACCGAGAAAAAGCGCATTGGCCGCGAGCTGGAAAGCCATCGGCATCACCTGCAAGAGCTGGTAGAGCAGCGCACGGCAGATCTGAACACGGCGCGACTGCAGGCCGAGACCGCCAACATCGCCAAGAGCGCCTTCCTCGCCAACATGTCGCACGAAATCCGCACACCGATGAACGGCATCATCGGCATGGCCAACATCCTGCGCCGCGAGGGCATCACGCCGCAGCAGGCAAAACGCCTGGACACCATCGACGCCTCCGCCCAGCACCTGCTGTCGGTCATCAACGACATCCTCGACATCTCGAAGATCGAGGCCGGCAAGTTCACCCTGGAGGAAGCCCCGGTGGTCGTCAGCAGCCTGCTGGCCAATGTCAGTTCGATCCTGTCGGAGCGAGTCAAGGCCAAGGGTATCCACCTTCTGATCGAGACCGAGCATTTGCCACACAACCTCGTGGGCGACCCGACACGATTACAACAGGCGTTGCTCAACTACGCCACCAACGCCGTCAAGTTCACTGAAAAGGGCACAGTGACGCTGCGCGCACTCAAGCAGGAAGAGACCGCCGAGGATATCGTGGTGCGCTTCGAGGTAACGGATACCGGCATCGGCATTGCGCCTGAGGCCATGTCGCGGCTGTTCACCACCTTCGAGCAGGCCGACAACTCGATGACCCGCAAGTACGGCGGCACCGGCCTCGGGCTGGCCATCACCAAACGACTGGCCGAACTGATGGGCGGAAAAGTCGGCGCTGACAGCACGCCGGGCGTGGGAAGTACCTTCTGGCTTACCGTGACGCTGACGAAGAGCGGAGAGACCGCTGAAGCACCGACAGAAACGGCAACCGATGCCGAAGCGGAAATTCGGCGACGCTACGCCGGCCAACGCATTCTGGTCGTTGACGACGATCCGGTTAACCGGGAAGTCGCCCTGGTGCAGCTTGAGGCGGTCGATCTGATCGCAGACATTGCCGAGGATGGCGCAAAGGCCGTCGCCCTGGCGCGGAAGAACCGCTACGCGGCGATCTTGATGGACATGCAGATGCCGAAGCTGAACGGGCTTGAGGCGACGCAGGAGATACGCCGGCTTCCGGGGTATCGGGACACACCGATCATCGCCATGACGGCCAATGCCTTTACCGAGGACAAGGCGAAGTGCATTGCTGCGGGGATGAACGACTTCCTGATCAAGCCCTTCAACCCCGATCAGTTGTTTGCGATCTTGCTGCGTGCGTTGAGTCAGCGTGATGTTTAGCAGAATCGCTGTGTCAGCGGCTGAGTGACCGGAATCTGAGTGCAGCAGCCGTTGGTCATGCAATAGTCATCAGACTCTTTACAGTCAGTAGCACTCATTCAGGCCGGCAACTGCCAGTATTTACCGTCACCGTCTCTTCCAGACTTATTCTGTTGAAAAACGCGCTTTTATTTTTTTGCCGGCACGGCCCGCAGAGAAGAAATTGAAGTGCTGATGAATTTGGCCGCGACTCTCTAAAGGCGAAACC
>JBIJDI010000318.1:0-3604 GCA_044344235.1 Sulfuritalea sp.
CGGTTCACTCAGTTTGCTGCCGCTCTCGTTCAGCTTGGCAGGATCGTGCGCCCCGACCGCAAGCCGCGCGTCAGCTATTTCGGAGTAGACACTTGATCCTTGGTGAAACTTGACCAGGCCGCGCCATGACTCTATGTCGAAAGTAAGTCATTGATAATATTATGGTCGGCAACTAAACTGCATCACCCGTGCCAGGCATCGGCGACACCAACGACCATGCCAGAGAAAGCCCTGTTTGAAGAGAATTCCGGCCATCATCCTGTTGGTATTGCTGCTGAGTCCGTTCTGCGTTCAGGCGCAAGCCGGCCTGCTCGACCGTGCCAATGAACTGATTCGCCAGGGGCAGGCGAAATCCGCACTTGAACTGCTGCTGCCGGCCGGCGCCGGTTTTGCAGAGGATGCGCGCTATCACTATTTTCTCGGCATCGCCTACTTCGATACTGGGCAGGCCGAGAAGGCCATCGCCGAATATCACGAAGCACTGCGCCTCAAGCCAGACTTCTTGCAAGCCGAAGCGGAACTCGGGCGCACCTACCTTCTGACCGGCGATTACCTTGCCGCGCACCAGAGCTTCGATCGCGTCCGCGCCGGCAACCCGCCGTCGGAAGTGCTGGCCAGCATCGCCACCTATGTCGAACGAGTCCATACCCAGGCCGAGTCGCAGCGCCAGCGTTTTCGTGGCAGCCTCACGCTCGGCCTCGGCTACGACAGCAACGTCAATACCGCCACCTCGGCACAGCAGGTGACGCTGCCCATCCTCGGCGGCATCGTCGCCACGCTGAGTCCCCAGGGTCGGGCGCGCAGCGATTCCTTTCACCTGTTCGGCATCGAGGTGAGCGGCTTCATACCGCTCGACGCGGCCACCGAAGCCTTCGGCAGCGGCGCGATCAACGGCAAGCTCAACCACACCATCGACACCTTCGATACCCGCAGCGACGCCGCCGCCGCCGGCATCCGGCACAGCTTCGGCGAGAACCAGGTGGCGCTCTCGGCCAGCGTCGACTCGATCACCCTCGACAACCTGCGGGTGCGCGACTCGAACGGGCTCAATCTTGAATTTCGCCGCATCGTTCATCCGCTGGCGGAAATCTCCGCCTTCGCGCAACTCTCCCGACTCGACTACCCACGCGACCCCTTCCGCGATGCGGACCGCGAGGTCTATGGCGTCGCCGTCAATCCGGTCGCCTTCGGCAAGCGCCTGTTCAACCTGCCGCCGGTGGCGAGCATTTATTGGGGCAGCGAGCGGCCGACGGCGTCGGGGGTCGGGCATCTTGGCCATAGCCTGAGCGGGCTACGCTTCGCAGCGTTCGCGCAGTTCGACCCCCGGCTCTCGCTGTTTGCCGGCCTGAGTTATGAGCGCAGGCTGTACGGCGCGCCCGATCCCCTGTTTGCCGTTACGCGACTCGACAAGCAGACCGATTTCAGCGCGGGACTGATCTACGGGCTGAACAAGGATTGGTCATTTACGCCGGTGATCAGTTACACCGACACTCGCTCTTCGCTGGAGGTGTTCAAGTACCAGCGGACGGCGGTAACCGCAACGCTGCGCTACCAGTTCTAGGAGAGAGAAAATGCCAACAAGCGTCAAGAATATTTTCGGCTTTCTGCTTGTGTGCTTTCTATTATCAGGCTGTCTTTTTAATATTTCTAGTGTCCGTTATGTCAATAGCGGTGCCGATAGCCCACTGCAGTTGGTGCCAGAGGGCGCAACAGCACTAAGTTATGCAACTTCCAGGATCGATAATCTGCATATGGTGGTCGTGGAAAGTAAGCAAATCCCTCCAGGTCCAGGTTATGCGCTTGCGGGAGTCCCGATGATTTGGGGTCCGGGTTATGCATGGTTTGAAGGCGATTTGCTGGTTTTATTCCACGATGATGCGATTGCCGCCGGACTTCAGGGCGGTTTCGGCCGTGGCGTTGCGCGCCTTGTGAATTCGCGTAATGAGGGAGATTTTGGCAATTATGTAGTTGTGGATCAAATTAATGCGCGGTACGTTTCCTGGGGAAGTTACGAGTTTCAACTGATGCAGGGAGTCGGTCTTCTGAGGCCCCGGGCTATCGACTACGCGCTTGGCCGGTTGACACCGGTTGTGGCGTTGCCCAGCACAGGATTGGTCTATTACGATGCGATCCTTAGAACCACTGGAGAACCCACTGGACGCCGTGCCTTAGCTACCACGCCTGCAACCCTCGCCGTGCAATGGGGAAGCGTGACTACCAAGATCGGCGTCAGTATTGCGACTCAACACGCCAGAATTTTGACCAGCGGGGGGCTTGATGAGAACACCATTGGCAACTCGGAAGTGGCGCTTGTGCCAGGTACCGCCACTTTTTCAGGAACCAACATCCCTACTACTTGTGTCATTGGTTGCCGCTCGTCGATCAAGGGTTTCTTTGCCGGACCCCAAGCAGAGAATGCAGGTTTGACTTTCCTCGTCGCTGACCAGGTCGATGCGCTAAACGTGCTAGACACCGGTTCAATAGGTCTCGCCGTAAGATCAGGTCAGCCTTCGGCGAGCCCACCCCCATCGAGTGGCGGCGGAGGCAGCGCTTTCACGGCGTCCCTCGACACATCTTCCCCGCCCTTGGCGATGGTGTCCGCCGGACCGAGTACTTTCACTGACACCACAGTCGGCATTTCACCAGTAACGCAAGACTCAAGCACCGGGTTGGTAACGGCGTACACCCCCGCCGAAACAGTGACCATAAACACGGCGCAGGGCGCGGATATGGGCGGTGATGCGCTCATTACCTGGGGTCGCTGGGTGAACGGCACGTCGCGGTCGTCCGGCTCCGGTGGCGGGGCTTACGATCTGGACACCATCGGGGCGGAACAGGGCTTTCACTACGTCATCGGCAAGCCATCACCCAGCCTGCCGGCATCCGGCACAGCGAACTTCACGCTGCTGGGAGCGACCAAACCAACATTTGGCGATGGTGCCTTGCCGGCGGGCACGCTGACGAGCGCCGCCATGGCTGTTGAATGGGGCGGAGCGGCAACCCGTGTCGGCGTCGATATGACGCTGACCATGCCCAGCGATGGGACCTATCGAGTCATGACGACAGGCGGGACAACGACCCCCGGGACTTCCGAAATATCCACCACTTTTGGCGATGCGAGATTCCTGGGATCCGGCATTCCGGTAACGACTACTGGCGGGGCACGCGCCTGTGCGGGTGGTACCTGCGCAGCGAAGGTAGAGGGCCTGTTCACTGGCACTAACGGGGCGAGGGCGGGATTGGTATACACGGTGAACAATGGCATATTTTTCGGCCAGCCGACCAGCGTTGTCGGCGCAGCGGCCTTCATCAAGCAATAGACGGCCGGCCATCTGGATCGAATTCATGCCATTCGAGCGGCTGGTCGACTCTGACACCGGCCACTCCAATACCATGCTTACGTCATCGCCAATGACGGCAACCGCTGCTTTGCCGAAATTCAGAGAACAATATCTCAGCCGCATAGCGAACGGCAGCTATTCATTTTCGAGGGTTCCCGGCGAACGGCCGCTCCCGGTTTTCACCACCGGCTCCTATGGGCACACTGCTGACCTCGAGTTTGCCGGACAGCCGCCATTCATTATGCATATCTGAACGGCAGCTT
>JBIJDI010000383.1:0-2952 GCA_044344235.1 Sulfuritalea sp.
AGGCGCAGGGTGGCGGTTCGCTGTTCATCAAGACCCATCCGAAGTCGAGCAACCTGTGGGTGGATACGCCGCTCAATCCGGAAGCCGCTAACAGCCAGTCGATTGCCGTGTTCGACATCAAGAATCTCGACAAGGGATATGAAGTGTTGCCGATCGGCGAATGGGCAGGCATCAAGGATGACGGCGCCAAGCGCGTCGTCCAGCCGGAGTACAACATGGCGGGCGACGAGGTCTGGTTCTCGGTGTGGAGCGCAAAGGACAAGATCTCCGCGCTGGTCATCGTCGACGACAAGACCCGCAAGCTGAAGGCCGTGATCAAGGACCCCAAGCTGATCACGCCGACCGGCAAGTTCAATATTCACAATACGCAGCACGACGTGTATTGATTCACAGGGTAGTTGAAGCAAGAGAAGCGGGGGCGCGAGCCCCCGTTTTGTTTTAACGGCCCCCGAAGGGGATTCCCCGTTATGCAAAGCAACGGCCCCCGAAGGGGATTTCCCGTTACGCAAAGCAACCTGCGAGCAACGGCACAGCCAAACTTTTGGAGTATTGTGGCAGTACCATCGTCAGCAACCTGACGGGTTCTGCAAGAGTATCCATGGACAACGGAACTACCCAAACCAGCGACTTGATCCGGACGCTTTCCCGACGTCAATGGATGGTGTCGCTGGCCGTCGTAGCCTTGACGCTGGGTTCGCTGATCTTCGGCTGGCAGGCTATTGCCGACAACGAGCAAACTGCCGAGATGATCAATCTCGCCGGACGGCAGCGCATGCTGTCGCAGCGCATGGCCATGTTTCTGGTGCTCCATGAACGCGAACCTGCGGTAGCCGCGCAGAGCCAGTACCGCGACATGGCCCGCGCGGCGGCGACCGAGTTCGAGCAGGCCCATGTGCGACTAAAGGCGAACGCGGCAAGCCTCGGCCCCGACTCCCCCATCCACGCCCTGTATTTTGGACCGGCAGGTAATGTCGATGCCGAATCGAAACACTACCTGAGCATGGTCCGGGCCGCGGTCGAGGCGCTGACGCTGGGAAAGCCGGCCGACCCGCGCGCCACTGCGATGATTGTTTCCGAAGCGGCCAACGGCCTGATCAAGCAGTTACATGAGATCACCGCGCTCCATCAACACGATGCCGAACACCAGGTAGCGCTGATGCTGCACCTGATGCAGATCGCTGTGGCGCTGATCGTAAGCCTGATCGCGTTCGGCATGTTCCGCGTGTTCCGTCCCGTCATCCGGCGCCTGAGTGATGACGTCGCCGCCCGCGACGCGGCGCAGCGCGCGCTGCAGGACAGCGAGGAGCGTTTCAGGGCGTTTTCGGAAGCCTCCTCCGACTGGTTCTGGGAGTCCGACGCGCAGCATCGATTCAGCTGGATTCAGGATGGCCAAAGCATCAAGATCCCGTTATCCGCGGAAACAGTGATCGGCAAGACGCGACTGGAACTCCGCCCCGACGTCGAACTGGCTGCCGTCGATAAATGGAAGGCCTACCAGGCTGACCTGAACGCACATCGCCCCTTCCGCGATCTCGAATACCAGATCGGCGGCGACGGGCAGGCCCTGCGCTGGATTTCGGTCAACGGGCAGCCGTTTTTCGACAAGGGCGGGACCTTCCTCGGTTACCGCGGGACCGCCAGGTACATTCAGGCACAGAAGGACATCGAAGCCTCGCTGGTGCGCCTGCAAATGGCGATCGAGCAGAGCCCGGTGTCGATCATGATCACCGATGCCCAATCCAACATCACGTACGTCAATGCGCACTTCTCTGCGGTCAGCGGCTACAGCGCGGATGAAGCGGTAGGTCAGACGCCGAAGATCCTCTGGTCCGGCGAAACGCCGGTATCGGTGTTCGCCGAAATGCACCAGGCCTTGACGGCAGGGAAGACTTGGCGGGGGGAAATCTGCAACCGGACAAAGAGCGGCGAGTTGTTCTGGATGAACCAGTCCGTTTCACCGGTGTACGACCATCTGGGGAACACCACCCACTACATCGCGGTGAGCGAAGACACCACGATGCAGAAACAGGCCCGCCGTCGCGAGCAAAGCCGCAACCGGATACTGGAGGCCATCGCCAACGGCACCCCGCTGCCGGAAACGCTGGGCCTGATGGTCGCCATGGCCGAGCAGGAACTTCCGGGAGGGATATGCACCCTCCTGCGACTGGACCGGACACAGGGCAAGCTGTTCAACGCCTGCAGGTCGGCGTTGTCCGCGGCCTATACCGATGCGATTGAAGGGCTGGAAATAGGCCAGGGAGTCGGCTCCTGCGGTACGGCGGCATTCACCGCCAGCCGGGTCGTGGTGGAAGACATCGACAGCCACCCGTACTGGCAGGCCTGGCGGGCAGCAGCCACCGCCGAGGGTTTACGTGCCTGCTGGTCGCAGCCGATCATGGCAGCCGCAGGCAAGGTACTGGGTACGCTGGCCGTTTACTATAGAACGCCGCGTTCGCCCACCACGGACGAGATTCAGGTTATCGAACTTGTTGCGAGTCTGGCCGCCATCTGCCTCGAGCGGACCGAAGCCGAACAGGCACTGCGGCAGCAGGAAGAGCAGGCCCGCACACTGCTCGCCGAAAACGAAACCATCCTCGACAATGCACTGGTCGGCATCGTCTATCTCAAGCACCGGCACGTCGTCTCCTGCAACCGCCGCCTGGAGGAAATTTTCGGCTATGGACCCGGCGAGCTGATCGGAAAATCATCCGAGGTGTTCTATGACACTCACCAGCGCTTCGAGGTCATCGGCGAAGAGGCCTACCGGGTCTCGACCGGGAGCAAGGCCTTCAGCACCGAGTTGATCCTGAAACACAAGGACGGCACGCTGTTCCGCGGCGCGCTGAACGGTCGGGTGCTCGATCCCGCGCACCCCCAGGAAGGCAGCATCTGGGTGTATGCGGACATTTCAGAGCGTCACAAGGCCGAGCAGGAAATCCGCAAGCTGCTGCA
>JBIJDI010000280.1:0-4094 GCA_044344235.1 Sulfuritalea sp.
GCTGCAGGCCCTCGAGCAAAGCCCGGTCTCGATCGTCATTACCAACCGCGAAGGGCTCATCGAGTACGTCAACCCGCGCTTTACCAAGGTCACCGGCTTCACCGCGAAGGAATCGATCGGCCAGAATCCGCGCATTCTCCAGTCCGGTGAAACGCCTCGCGAAATCTATGAGCAACTCTGGCAAACGCTTCTCGCCGGCAAGGAATGGCGTGGCGTGGTGCGCAACCGGCGCAAGAATGGCGAGCTGTTCTGGGAAGAAGCTTCCATCTCGCCGATCCTCGATGACAAGGGAGAGGCAACGCATTATCTGGCAGTCAAGGAAGACATTACCGAGCGCAAACGGATCGAAGATGAACTGGAGCAGCATCGGGCGCATCTGGAAGATCTGGTGGAGCAGCGCACGGCCGACTTGAGTGCCGCGCTGGCCGCCGCCAAGGTGGCCGATCAGGCCAAGGATGCGTTCCTCGCCAATGTCAGCCACGAACTGCGCACGCCGCTGAATGCCGTGATCGGCCTCTCGGAACTGGCCCGGCGCATCAGCACCGACCCGCGGCAGCAGGACTACCTCGACAAGGTCACCGGCGCCGGCAAGAGCCTTGCCGGGATCATCAACGACCTGCTGGACCTGTCGAAGATTTCCGCCGACCGCATGGAACTCGAAGCGAGCACCTTCGACCTGCGCGCGCTGATCCAGCGCAGCCGTTCCGTGATGGCCCACCGCGCCACCGAAAAAGGGCTCGAGCTGATCGAGGAGATCGACGACGCCGTACCCGATGTACTGGTCGGCGACCCCTTGCGGATCGAGCAGATTCTGTTGAATCTGCTCTCCAACGCCATCAAGTTCACCCCAGCCGGCCATGTCAGGCTGCGCATCAGCCTCCATGCCCGGGCAGACAAACGTGCCTGCCTGAACATCGACGTCGAAGACACGGGCATCGGTCTGGCCGAGGAAAGCATTGCCCGGCTGTTCCAGCCCTTTGCGCAGGCCGATGCCTCGATGAACCGCAAGTTCGGCGGTACCGGCCTCGGACTGGCGTTGTGCAAGCGCCTGACGGAAATGATGGACGGCAATATCCGCGTCACCAGCCACGAGGGTGCCGGTACCACCTTCCACGTCAGAATCTGGCTCGGCGTGGGCGATGCCAGCGAACTTGCTGCCGAACTGCAGGAAGCCGCCGCCTCTACTCGCGATCACATCCTGCCGGCGAACTACCGAAATGCGCAGGTGCTGGTGGTGGATGACCAGCCGCTCAATCGCGAGATCGTCGTAGCCCTGCTGGCGGAGGTCGGCATCACGCCACACGTGGCAACCAACGGCAAGGAGGCGCTGGACATTCTCCAGGCAGAGGGCCCGCAGGCCTTCGACCTGGTGCTGATGGATATCCAGATGCCGGTTATGGACGGCCTCACGGCCACCCGCGCGATTCGTGCCTGGACGGGCTATGACGCGCTGCCGATCGTCGCGATGACCGCACACACCATGGAACACGAAAAGGAGATCAGCAGCAGTGCCGGCATGAACGACCATATCGGCAAGCCCTTCGAGGCGAGCCATTTCTTCCAGGTGCTGGCGCGCTGGATACCGGAGGCAAAACATCAGTTGCCCGCCGGCTCGCCCGCGGCCGAGCCCATGCCTGCCGTCGCAGGTCTGGCCGCGCTGCGCAGCATCGACACGCAGGCCGGCCTGGCCCGCTTCGTCGGCAACGAAAAGCGCTACCGGCACTGGCTGACGGAGTTCCTCGCCGATGCGCCGGACTATGCGGCGAAGATTCGCCAGGCTCTCGCTGATGGCGATCATGAGGCCGCGCGCCAGTCGGCCCATGCCGTCAAGGGCCGTGTCGGCATGCTGGGGATGACCCGCCTGCACCCGATCGCTACCGCCCTTGAGGCGGCCCTGATGCAAGGCACACCGACCGATGAGCTGCTCGAACAGTTGCAGACCATGATCGGACTCCTCTGCGCCGAAATCAGGGTCGGACTGGGCGGCGCCGAGCCGGCGCCGGCCGACGCGCCGGCCGCCGCATCCGAGCAAGCGCCGGAAGGGCCCATGGGACCCATGCCGCACTCCATCGCTCAAGTCATTGTGATGTTAGAGTGTGCCGACGGTGGCAGCGCGGAAGCCATCGAACGCTGCCTGTCGGAGCTGAAGGATTCGGACTGGACGTCACGCCTGCAGCTGGCGCTGGCGCATGTGCGCAATTTCGATTTCGACGCCGCCAACAAACTGCTCGCTCCCGGAAGTCCGGAGCGGCACAAAGGGAACCAAGGGTAAACATAGGCATGGCAAAGACCATCTTGCTTATCGACGATGACCCGGCCGTTCTGGAGGCCCTCAACGAGTGCCTGCGGCCGCATTACCAGACCCGTATCGCCACGCGCGGGCAAAAGGGGCTGGAACTGGCACGCATGCAGCCTCAACCCGACCTGATCCTGCTCGATATCGAGTTGCCCGACATGAAGGGCTATGCCGTTTGCGCCGGACTCAAGCAGGACCCGCTGACGGCGCCGATTCCGGTGATGTTCCTGTCGAGCCATACCGATGTCGGCGATATCACCCATGGCCTCGGTCTTGGCGCGGTGGACTATGTGACCAAACCCGTTGCGCCGCCCATCCTGCTGGCACGGGTGCAGACGCATCTGCGCCTGCGCGAAGCGCATGACTGGCTGCAGGACCAGAATGTCCATCTGGAAACCCTGGTCAGCAAGCGCACCTCCGATCTTGAAGCACGAACCCTGGAACTGCAGCACAGCCAGGATCTGACCATCTTCGCGCTGGGCTCCATTGCGGAAACGCGTGACAACGAAACCGGCAATCACATTTACCGCACCAGCGCCTATGTCGAAGTCATGGCGAGGCGCCTCGCGGCAAGCTCGCATGCGGACCGCCCGATGGCGGCAAAGGACTGGGAAATGATCTGGAAATCGGCGCCGCTGCACGATATCGGCAAGGTCGGCATCCCCGATCACATTCTGCTGAAACCGGGCAAGCTGACGGCCGAAGAATTCGAGGTGATGAAGCGGCACCCCACGCTTGGCCGCGACGCCATCCGCTCAGCGGAAATCCGCGTTCGGTCGGAAGGTTCGTTCCTGCGCGTCGCCTCGGAGATCGCCTACGGCCACCACGAACGCTGGGATGGCAAGGGTTACCCGCAAGGCATCGGTGGCGACGGGATTCCGCTATCGGCCCGACTGATGGCACTGGCGGACGTCTACGATGCCCTGATCAGCAAGCGGGTGTACAAGCCCGCGATGTCGCATGCTGCATCCGTCGAGATCATCCGTGAAGGACGTGGCAGCCACTTCGATCCTGAAGTGCTGGACGTTTTTCTTGAACTGGCGGATGAGTTCAACGACATCGCCCGGCGCTTCAGCGACGTCACCCCCGAAGGAGAATGAATTGAGCGATGCTTTCAAGGTATTTGCCATCGACGACGACCCGCTGATCCTCGAAATCATGCGCGAGATCCTTGAACCCGGCTGCGCCGTCGAGACCTTCGAAAGCGCCGAGGCCTGCCTGCCGCGCCTCGAGGTCGAAAAGCCCGCGATGTTTCTGTTGGACGTCAGCCTGCCCGGCATGGACGGCTACTCTTTCTGTCGCCGGATCAAGGACGACGAATCGACGCGCGACATCCCGGTCACCTTTGTTTCCAGCCACGACACCATCGATGCCCGGCTCAAGGGCTACGACGCGGGCGGCGAGGACTTCATCGTCAAACCCTTCGCGCCGGAGGAGGTGCTGCGCAAGATCAAGGTCGCGCAACAAATCATTCTGAGCAAGAAAGCCCTCGAGGAACAGGCCAAGGCCGCCAACAGTTTCTCGATGATGATGATGACCAGCATGGGCGAGTCCGGCATCGTCATGCAGTTCCTCGGCAAGCTGTTCTCGTGGAACACCGAGCAGGATGTGGCGGCCGGACTGCTCGAACTGCTGCAGAGCTATCAACTGGAAGGCGTGGCGCAGACTCGAGTTGCCGAGCGCACCTTGACGCTGAGCGCCTCGGGCAAAAATCTGCCGCTGGAGGTTTCGGTGCTCAACCACGTGCGCAGCCAGGGCCGCGTTTTCGAGTTCCGCGACCGCGGCGTCTACAACTGCG
>JBIJDI010000126.1:0-7018 GCA_044344235.1 Sulfuritalea sp.
CCGTGATCGGCAGCGATGCGCAGGATGTGCAAAAGTCGGCGCTGGCGGCACGGCGATTGATCGGCATTCGTGATGAATGATGTGCCCCGCGCAGCCGCCTTGCTGCGCGCCGGAGAGTTGGTCGCCTTTCCCACCGAGACGGTCTATGGCCTCGGCGCAGATGCCCGTAATCCGCTCGCCATCGCCAAAATATTTGCCGCCAAGGGCCGGCCCGCCGACCATCCGCTGATCGTGCATCTGCCGGACGCCGCGCATCTCGAACGCTGGGCCGTCGACATTCCCGAGACAGCGCGCAAACTCGCCGCCGCCTTCTGGCCCGGGCCATTGACGCTGATTCTCAAGCGACATCCCTCGGTGCAGGATGCCGTCACCGGTGGCCAGGATACCGTCGGTCTGCGCGTGCCGAATCACCCGCTGGCCCTGCAACTGCTGCGCGAATTCGGCGGTGCGAATGGCGGTGGATTGGCAGCGCCCTCGGCCAATCGTTTCGGCCACGTCAGTCCGACCACGGCGGAGCATGTGCGCGAAGAACTCGGCGACGCCGTGACGATGATTCTCGACGGCGGCCCCTGCGCCGTCGGCATCGAATCCACCATCCTCGATCTTTCCGGCGGTGAGCCTCGCATCTTGCGTCCCGGCATGCTGGATGCGGAGACTATCGGCGCGATCCTCGGTTACCGTCCCGAATTCGGTGGGGCGCAGAACGCACCGCGGGTCTCGGGCAGCCTCGAGGCCCACTACGCGCCGCGCACGCCCTTGCAACTGGTGACGGTGGCTGAGTTGGCCGAAGCCGCAAGCCAAGCGCTTGGCGCCGGCCGGCGTGTCGCCGTGCTGGCGGCTCAACCCATCGCCCTCAGCCACGAAAATCTTGCCTGGTGTCCCGCCAGCGCCGACCCGGCGCAGTTCGCCCATGACCTTTATGCCCGGTTGCGCGAACTCGATGCCATGGGCTGCGACCTGCTGCTTGTCGCAGCGCCTCCCGTCGATGAAGCCTGGCGCGCCGTGACCGATCGCCTGCGCCGCGCCGCCGCCGGGTCGAAATAGGCCTGAAACATTCCTGTCATCAGGGTCTAAAGTTCTTGCGCAGCGGCCGATAATTTTCCTGAAGGCGGATTTCCGCAAAGAGGAAGGGACTTATGGCTGCCAAAGGGCGCAAGGGCTCACGTCCGGGAAAAGTTCAGGTGGATTCAGACCGCTCCGGCCGTACCATCGGATCCGCCGTGAATGTCGCCATCAACCGTGGATTCGTGGTGGGACGCGAAGTTTTTGTCGGCAGCATCCCGGGCATCGTGGTCGGCTACAACATCGCCAGTTTCGGCCAGTTCATCGGCAACGCCTATCCGCTGGTGGTCCGCACCGCCCTCGGCGTAACCAAATGCGGCATGGATGAAGTGAGCCTAGCCTGACGCCGGCCCGCGAAGCGGAATTCCCGGCGCGCAAGGCGAGCAGCTTCCCCAGCGCCACCCCCGGTTGCTATAATTTGCCCCACGCAATGGGGGTGTAGCTCAGTTGGGAGAGCGCGACGTTCGCAACGTCGAGGCCAGCGGTTCGATCCCGCTCACCTCCACCAGAACACCAAAGCCCGGACTTGCTCCGGGCTTTTTTTATTGCACGTAAAGGCGCAGTACTGGCGGGGCTTAGCGGGTGATGCGAGTTTCATTGATTGCGGGGCGGCGCCATTTTGGCGACAGTGGTACACTGGCTGCTCAAATCAACGTAGGAGGTGATGATGGGAACCACCATTGCCAAGCAAGATCGTATCGGTGCTCGCGTGCCACACGAGGTTTATGAAACCCTTTGCCGTGCTGCCGAACTGACGGGTGCCACGGTCAATCAGTTTCTGGTGCAGGCCGCGCTGAAAGAGGCCCAGGAAGTCATCGAGCGGGAAGAAGTCATCCGCCTCTCGCCGCGCGACTGGAACTGGTTGCTCGATCTGATGGAAAACCCGCCTAAGCCGAATGCCAAGCTGAAGGCCGCCCTGAAGCGTTACCAGAAGGCGAAGCGAGATGATGCAGGTACAGGCTTTAACTGGGGACCATGACCGGCAGGGATTCGACTGCGGTCGCCAGCAACTGAACGACTGGTTGCAGCAGGTCGCCCGTCAGCATCAGGACAAGGGACTGTCGAAGACCTTCGTTGCCGTTCGCGAGGAAGCGCCAGCCCGCATCTGCGGCTATTACGCGCTGACGCTGGCAGAACTCGAGAACCGGCATCTGCCGGAAGCGTGGCGCAAGAAGCTGCCGCGTCGCATCCCCGGCGTGCGTTTGGGCCGGTTGGCTGTCGATAGGCAATATCAGGGCGACGGGCTGGGCGAACTGCTGCTGGTCGATGCCCTGACACGGGCGCAGCGCATCTACGCCGAGGCAGGTGGAATTGGTTTGTTCGTCGATGCGCTGGATGAGCAGGCGGCAGGGTACTACCTGAACTTCGGCTTTGAGGCATCGCCGGATAACCCGCTGCTGTTGTTCCTGTCGGCAAAAGTCGCGGAGTAAGCGAGCGGCAGGCCTGCCCTCGCAGAACAAGAATCGGGAGATTTGGTCTGATGATTTTTAGCGAAGACTCAAGGGTCAAACTCCCCTGCATTCTGCATCTGGTGAGACTTGGCTTACCACTCCACCAGTTTCAAAAGGGTCAGGCTTCGGTCTGGCCTTTTTCTTTTGGCGCCAGCGAAAGAATATGTCCGACGCGTGGGTTGCCATGCCCGCTGAGTACCGCGGCATAGGCGGCCTGAACCGCATCCGGCCCGAAGTGATGCTCGACCACCAGCCACGGTGCCGCCGGATCGCATGCCTTCCGGACGAAGGATTGCCAAGACTGCAGCAGGCGCTGCCCGAGGACATTTGCGCCCCATTCGGCACTGCGCTTCTTGATCTGCGCCGGCGCAAAAAACAGCGTAGCTCGCGGCCCGGGAAGGTCCTTGGCGCCGCCCAGTTGCTCGACGTGCGTGCCACCGATGGAACTGCTGTATTTCAGGTTGGAGAAGCGGGTGTGAATTGCCCTGCGCAGGTCCGCATTGCCGGCGAAGTCGATGTAGACGCAGGCTGCATCGGCGGCGACCCGATCGAGTTGATCGTAGGCCAGAACCCGGTGATAGCAACCGAGGCTGTTGCAGAACTCCAGATTGGCGGCCGACGTCAGGCCGACTACTTCGATGCCTTGCCGTTGGGCGAGCTGAAATGCCGTGCCGTAGGCGGTCTTGCTCGACGCACTGGAAAGCAGCATGACGCCGCCGCCGAAAAAATCGTTGTCCGCGAGGAAATCATCAATCAGCCACGAGGTAATGAACAAAGGGCGCAGCAGTGCCTGAACATCTTCCGTCTGTGGCGTATAAAAGGGGTCGGCGCTGCAGCGCAAATAGTTGTTGTAGACGGCATGCAGAGCGGCGCGATGTTCGGCACCGTCGAAGAATCCCTCCGGTGAATGGCGCGCGGGCTGCAGCGTGATGCTGGACGACATCGGGTAGTAGCCGTAGAACTTCTCGCCGACCGACAGGCCGGCGTGCTGCGACTCCACGACTGTGCCAAAACCCCAGACTGGGATGCGCCCCCATCCGGGGCCGGCCGGATAGAAACCCCAGTAGTTCATCGCATCGCCAAAGGCGGCGTAAGTGATGTTGTTGGCCGTCAGCGCAAACTTGTCCACGCGTAGCCGAACCTGGCCGTCCCCGAGCGTTTGCTCCGGCGTCTCGCGCAGATCGGTCCCGGTCAGTTGATTCTTGGCAACGAGGAAATCAATCGTGTTCATCGCGCACCTCTGCATGATTCGGGGCAGATGCCCCTTCGTTCGCAAGTATCGCCGCAAATGAAAAGGGCCTGCATTTCTGCAGACCCTTTGTGTATTACTGGTGCGCCCGGAGAGATTCGAACTCCCTACCCCTTGGTTCGTAGCCAAGTACTCTATCCAGATGAGCTACGGGCGCTTGAGAGGGCCGAATTATACCGAAGATATCGGCGAAGACAAGACGGAGGCCGCGCCAGCGCGGCTTCGTTGCCGCGGTCGGGCCTTACTTCTTCTGCGCCGCGCGAACCCGTTGGGCCAGTTCCCTCACCTGTTCCGCGGAAGCTTCGCCCGGTCCCTTGTCCTTGAATGCCAGCCAGAGCAGGGCGCCATTGATAATGATCAGGGCGACTTCGATGTACAGGATCGGCGCTACCAGTTGCCGCTGGGAGTTGTCGGCAAAGACAAAGTAGAAGCCTTCGAAGGTGGGCAGGGCGGCTTTGGTGATCGCCCCGAAGAACTCGAAGGGAGGAAACAGGAGCACCAGAACCAGATTGATCGCCACCAGCCCCAGCACGATTCTTTGTTTGCGATTACCCCCGGGACGCGTGAGTTGCCGCAGCGGCGGATCGCGTAACAGCAGCAGGGCGATAAACGCATTGATCAGGATCACGATGACTTCGAGCGTAAGGAAGTTTGCATTCACCGTGCGATTCTGATGGGAACCGAAAGCGAAGTAGAAGCCGTCGAAGGTCGGAATGCCGCCGCGTTGCAGCGAAATGTAATCGTAGGGCGGGAAGATCAGAAGCAACACAAGGTTGGCGACTGCGACGACCAGCGCGATTCGTTGTGCATTATTCATGGCACTTCCACGGCGGGCTCGAACGGCCCTTTCCTCCATACTGTGCAGATCAATATAGGGTAGTCGAGAAGCCCGACAGGCGCAATCTGTCCGGAGCGCAGTGGATCGCGTATAAACTTCGCCTGTTCAGTGGATAAGAGGCGGGAGCATGAAACGACTTTCTTGGATTTTGCTTGCCTGCGGCGCGGCTTGCCCGGTTTTCGCCCAGGAGATCAGCCTGCGCCACGATCTCGACGGCAAGGCGCTGGACACGCTGGCGACCCAGGTGCTGCGCTTCAACGACGAACTGAAAGGCAAGGGCAAGGTGGTCCTGCAGGATGCCCGGGGGCTGGAAAACAAGCATGCCCTGCCGCATATGGCGCTGCTCGATCCCGATGATGGCGTGGAGTTCTTTGGCACCCGGCCGCGCTTTCGTGCATTGCATGAAGTGATGCGCGAAGCGGGGCAGAAATTCGATGCCGCGCAGTTCTATCCCCAGGTCGCCGATGCTGTGGACGATGCGAGCGGGCGCATTCAGGCCTTGCCGCTGGCGCTTTCGCTGCCGGTGTTGTTCACCAATCGCGCCGCCCTGCGCAAGGCCGGTGTCGATCCGGACCGGCCGGGCAAGACCTGGTGGGAATTGCAGAAAACCGCCGGTGAGATTTACGACAAGGGCGGCAAGTGTCCGCTGACCACCGCACGGTTTGCCTGGGTTCATTCCGAGAATGTGTCGTCGCAGGCCGGCGAGGCCGTGGTGGCCAAGGTCGGCAAGCTGGACAAAGTGCTGGCAAACGGCATGGTCAACGTCAAGCACCTGGCACTTCTGGCGAGTTGGCAGAAGAGTCGCTACTTCCATTACTCGGGGCCGGCACGCGAAGGCAACCGGCGCTTTCTAAGCGGCGAATGCGCGATGCTGACCGGCGAATCTTCGCTGTATGCCGAAGCCAGGCGCGCCGGAATCGATGTCGGCATGACAGCTCTGCCGCACTACGACGATGTTTATGCGGCCAAGCCGGCCGACGTGCTGGCTGACGGCGCTGGATTGTGGGTGCTGGCCGGGCACAAGAAGGACGAAGACAAGCTGGCGGCGCGCTTCATGACATTCATGCTGCGACCTGAGGTGCAGAAGGAGTGGGTGCACGCCACCAGCTATTTGCCGATGACGCCGGGGGCGGTGAGCGCGCTGCGCGACTCGGGGATTCCCCACAACCTGCTCGATGCGGCGCAAAAGCGCCTGTCGGTGTCGAAGAAGGGCAGTACGCGAGCCAGACACGGGCCAGTCCGCGATCGCCTGCATGAATTTCTCGGTGAAGAGGTGGCCTTTGTCTGGACCACCGATCGGCCCGCCAAAGAGGCACTCGACAACACCGTGCGTCGGGTCAATGAGGCCATTGTTCCGGTGGTGCTACCCGCCAAACCGGCAGCGGGCTCGCGCAAGCCGTGATCCACCCGCGCATCATTGCGCACCGCTGCGGCGGTGCCCTGACCCCGGAGAACACCTTGGCCGGCCTGCGGCTGGCGGCGCGCATCGGCTGCCGCGGCGTCGAGTTCGACGCCATGCTGGCCGCCGATGGTGTGCCGGTGCTGATTCACGACGAAACGTTGGAGCGCACCACCTCCGGGCGGGGGCGGGTCGCGGACACGGACTCGGCCCGGCTGGCCGAACTCGATGCCGGAAGCCGGCACCATGCGGCCTTCGCCGGGGAGCCGCTGCCGACGCTTGATGCGGCGCTGCAACTCTGTGCCGCGCTCGGCCTGTGGGCTAATGTCGAAATCAAGCCGTCTGCCGGGCAGGAGGCGGAGACCGGACGCGTCGTGGCCCGTCATGCCGCGGCGGCAACGTGCACGCTGTTGCTGTCGTCGTTCTCGGCGGAAGCCCTGCGCGCCGCGGCGAGCGAAGCGTCCAACGTGCCGCGCGCCCTGCTGGTCGAGGCGATACCGGCCGACTGGCGTGAGCAAGTGGCCGAATCGGGCGCGCTAACCTTGCATTCGTCAGCGCGCAAGCTGACGGCCGACGCGGTGCACGCTGTACTTTCGGCAGGGTTTCCGTTGCGGTGTTACACGGTCAATCGCCGTGAAGATGCCGATCGTTTGTTTGCCATGGGCGTCAGCGCCGTGTTCACTGACCGGCCCGATCTTTGGGTTCCATCCGAAATGTAAGTCCGGCTAACAGCCGCTTACATTTCGATTGTCAGCGCCGGGTTGTCTCTGGCGTTATTCTGCGCATGGGGCTGTCCCATTTCAAACACAAGGAGCAACAAATGAAACGCACATCCACTCTGCTGGTCGCTGTTCTTGCCGCCTTTGCTCTGCCGGTTCTGGCGCAAACCAGTACGCCCAAGGTAGATCAACGCCAGGCCAACCAGCAACAGCGCATCGACCAAGGCGTCAAGTCGGGCGAGTTGACCGGCAAGGAAGCCGCCCGCATGGAAAAGGGCCAGGAGCGCGTCCAGAAGATGG
>JBIJDI010000127.1:0-6957 GCA_044344235.1 Sulfuritalea sp.
CGGTTGCCGGGTCGAAAAACTTCGTGTCGTCGAAACCAATGATGTCCTTCATTTCGACTTGCCAGAGTTCGCGCACCGGCCGATTTGCATACAGGTAGCGTCCCTCCACGTCCTTGAGATAGATGCAGGCGTCGACGCTCTCGAGAATGGAGTGCAGTTTCTGCTCGCTGATTCGCAGCTCCTCCCCGACCTGCTTCCGCTCGGTGATGTCCTGCACAATGCCGACGGCGTGCATGGGTGTGCCATTCGCGGCGAACTCGAGTTCTGTCTTTTGGCGGACCCAGCTTAGCTTTTGGCCCATCACCAGACGATGCTCATGATCGAAGGCCTGACCGTTCAACGCAGCCTGCCAGAGATGGTCCACCGTGCCGCGGTCGTCCGGATGAACCAGTTCCATGTAGGCAGCGACACTTCCTCTTGTGCCTTCACGCAGACCGAAGATGCGGCAGGCCTCCGCCGAAAAGCGCATCGTGTCGGTCGCGATGTCGTAATTCCAGCTGCCGACATTTCCGACTGCTTGCGCCCGATCAAGCTCCGCCTTCCCTTCCTCCAACTCGAGCGTACGACGGGTGAGCTCGTCGCTGAGTCGGGTCAGATCATCAAGGTGGCCGCGATATGACCTGACAAGCGCGCTGACCAGATAGGCCGCAAATACGAAGACGACGATCTGGACAGCCAGGAGCGAAGCGGTCGGGGTCGCAGGCGCGGCCGGCAAAACCCCTGAAGTCTCGGCCAGGAACAAGCCGACGCAAGTCGCCACGGTAAGCCCGGCAACCGCAGCGGCGGCCCTGCCGCCGAGTCGCCAGCCGGTCATCATGATGATCAGCGGATAGATAAGAACGGGGGTCGCGTGCAAGCCCCCGGTGAAAATGCAAACCGCAGTGACGTAGGTCCAGGTGCCGACCACCAGCACTAGCGCGGCGGCCTCGATCTGGCCCCGCGAGTGCAGCAACCAGGCAATGATTGCCGCGAGCGCAAGGACGGCGGCCCGTGCGGCGCGGCCGGCACTGATCTGGTCAGGCGCCACAAGGAAAAGAACGACAAGAAAACTACCAACGCCGATTAAAAGGAAGGTGCTTACCAGCGGCGAAAACACCGGAGCGTTTCCCCATGAGATGGCGCCGTCATCAAAAATAGAACGTGCTTTCGATGTGCTTGCAGTCGATTTCATCAACATATCCCCGGCGAGAAACTTGATCAACCAATTCCGGAAGGTCAAGCGATGCTTGCCCGGTCGTCGGCGAGTTCGGATAGGAACAAAAGAGCGTATCAGACGGTACTTTAGGCCTAATTGATCTGGATCAACTTTGACCTGCCGGAGTGTCGGGAGTCCAAAGGGCCTTTGGGGGCATGACTGACACCGGGTGCCCCAGCCCATCGCCGATGAAATGCTGGTCGAGGCCGAGCCGGCAACCAAAATTGGTGAAAGCATCGGGCGATGCAGAATGTCGCGGCTGCAGTTCGATGCGTTGCCGGGTATTCCTCAGCCCATGTTTTCCAGCTTGCTGTGTGGTCAGTTACGGGGAATCGCGGAAATCGAAATGAGTGAATATTTGACGCATCTGGGGTGCACTATTGAAACCGCGGTCGGTCGCGTCCATTTCGCCACGCTCGGCCTGCGTCTGCTGGACATGGATGAAAGCGCCATCGAGGCGCTTTCACACGAAGCGGCCGCGATCGCGCTGTAGGCGCCTCGCGGCCGGCAGCGCGAGGATTACTCCTTGATGGCTTCGACGGCAATCGTCAGGGTGATTTCGTCGCCGACATAGGGCACGTTCTTGCCCATGTTGAATTCCGAACGCTTGACCTTGGTCGATGCGTTGGCGCCGATCGCATCCTTCTTCAGCATCGGGTGCGGCATGGAATGGAAGTGGGTCACGGTCAGGGTTACCGGCTTCGTCACGCCCTTGATGGTCAGATCGCCCTCGACGGCCACCGGCTTGTCGCCATCGAACTTGACCTTGCTCGACTTGAAGGTGATCGTCGGGTACTTGGCGGTATCGAAATAGTCCGCGCCCTGAATGTGCCCGTTGAACAGCGCGAGGCCGGTGTTGACCGAGGTGGTGTCGATGGTCACATCCACCGATCCGGTATGGGCGGCGCGGTCCAGCACGATCTTGCCGCTGGTCTTGTCGAAGCGGTGCTGCTGGTTGGAATAGCCGAAGTGGGTGTATTCGAAGCGCGGCGCGGTATGGCCGGCGTCGATGTTGAAGGTTTCGGGAGCGGCGATGGCGGCGGCCGAGAAGGCCGAGAGCGTTGCAACGAGAGCGATTGTTTTCATGGGTTTTCTCCTTGGGGTGGGGGGCTTACTTCGCGCCGGCGGCCGCGGCTGCTATGGCCACCAGACGAAACTTGATTTGAACTTCGTTGGCGACGGTGCCGAAGTCGGCCCACATCCCTTCGCCGATGGCATAGTCGGCACGCTTGATCACCAGAGCGCCTTCGAAGGTGGCGCTGTTGCCTTCCTGGCGCAGCGTGACGGGCGTGGTCAGATCCAGCGTCCTGCCCTTGATGCTCATCTTGCCGGCGACTTCGAAGCGGTTGTTGCCCAGCGGCTTGACGGACGTGGCGACGAACTTAGCGAGCGGAAAGGCCTTGGTGTCGAACCAGGCCTTGGTCGCCACCTCATCGTTGGCGTCCTTCGAGCCGGCATCGATACTGGCCAGGTCAATTTCAAACTCGGCCTTGGCCGCTGCCGGCTTCGCCGGGTCGAACGCGATCTTGCTGCGGAAGCTCTTGAACTGGCCTTCGACCGGCACGTTCATCTGCTTCGAAACGAACGAGAGCGCGCTCTTGTTGGCCTGGAACTGATTGAACTCGATGGCGGAGGCGGGCAGCGCCGCGGCCAGCACGCAAAGAGCAAGGCAGTGTCGCCAGTATTTCATTTCATTTCTCCAGTGGTAGTGTTGCCGTGAAACGGCAGCATGCGGGACAGCACGTCGTCGCGGTCAACAAAGTGATGCTTGAGCGCAGCGCCGAGATGCGCAACGACCAGCGCCGCCATGCTGAAGTTGAGCAGTTCGTGAACCTCTTGCAGCAGGTCGCCCAGTTCCTTGTTTTTGCTCAGCAGGTCCGGCAGCGGCAGAACGCCGAACCAGACGGTCTGAAAGCCTTTGGCCGAACTCATCAGCCAGCCGGAAAGCGGCACGGCAAACATCAGCAGGTAAAGCAGCACATGCGTTGCCTCCGCCACCTTGCGTTGCCAGGCCGGCATGGCGGCGGGCAGGTCGGGCGCGCGATGCGATAAGCGCCAGCCGAGGCGCAGGACGACGCACAGGAAGATCGTCACGCCGGCCCACTTGTGCCAGGAGTAGAGCTTGAGTTTTTGCGGCGAAAGCGGCAGCTCGTGCATGTACAGGCCGAGCGCAAAGGTCCCGACGATGGCGAAGGCGATCAGCCAGTGCAGGCCGATGGCGACGCCGGTATAGCGCGTGGAGGAACCGAGACTCATTGGGTGGCGGCTGGTGATGGACAAGAAACGCACTGTACACGCCATATCGATGTGGGCAAAGGCAGGTGGCCACAATTGATTGGTGCAAGCGCCGCAACAATGCGTGCCGGCCCGCCATTTCCCTATAATCGGTGCATGCCACGCTTTGCAGCGAATCTTTCCTTCCTGTTCACCGAGCGACCCTTTCTCGAGCGCTTCGCCGCGGCGCGGGCAGCGGGCTTTGCCGCGGTCGAGTTTCATTTCCCGTACGAATACGACCGCGCGGCGCTCGCCGAGGTAGTGCTTACTTCGGGACTGGAGGTTGTCCTGTTCAACCTGCCGGCCGGCGATTGGGCCGCCGGCGACCGTGGCATGGCCTGTCATCCGCGGCGCATTGCGGAATTCCAGGACGGTGTCGGACTGGCCATTGAATACGCCCGATTGCTGGGTTGCACCCGCCTCAATTGTCTGGCCGGCATTGCGCCGGGTGACACTACGCATGACAAGGCACGCGAGACCCTGATCGAGAACTTGCGTTTTGCCGCCGCCGTCACCAAGCGCGCCGGCATTGAACTCGTGCTTGAGCCGCTCAACACGCGCGACACACCGGGTTTCTTTGTCGCCACTACACGCGCCGGGCTGGCGTTGATCGATGCGGTAGGCAGCGACAATCTGCATCTGCAGTACGACATCTACCACGCTCAGGTGATGGAGGGCGATCTCGCCCGCACACTGCAGGAGCACCTGCCGCAGATCGGCCACATCCAGCTGGCGGACAATCCGGGGCGGCATGAACCGGGGACGGGCGAAATCAATTTTCCCTTCCTGTTGCAGCATCTCGACCGCATCGGCTACAGCGGATGGATCGGCTGCGAGTACAAGCCGAGCGGCGGCAGCGAAGACAGTTTCGGGTGGCTGGCGCCGTGGCAATGAGCTACGCGCGGCAGCGCACGGTGCTGCGCGGCCTGTTCGATGCCGCGGTCGCCGCCGCCGATCCGGCGCGCTGTTTGCCGGCCTGGTTGCCGGAGCCGGCCCGCGGTCGCACGGTAATTGTCGGCGCTGGCAAGGCGGCGGCCGCGATGGCCCGCGCCGTCGAAGACCATTGGCGTGGCGATCCTGAAAAACTTTCCGGCATCGTCGTCACGCGTTACGGACACGGCGCGCCGACCCGATGCATCGAAGTCGTGGAAGCAGCGCATCCCACGCCGGATGCCGCAGGACAACAGGCGGCGGCACGCATTCTGGATGCGGTAAAAGGACTGACGGCGGATGATCTGGTGCTGGTGCTGCTTTCCGGCGGAGGGTCGGCCCTGCTGGCCGCGCCGATGGCCGGCATCACGCTGGAGCAGAAGCGTGCCGTGACCAAGTCCTTGCTGGCCTGCGGCGCCAGCATCGGCGAGATCAACTGCGTCCGGAAGCATCTGTCGGCCATCAAGGGTGGCCGTCTGGCGCTGGCCGCGGCGCCAGCGCGAGTGGTGACGCTGGCGATTTCCGACGTGCCCGGTGACGACCTGTCGACCATTGCCTCCGGCCCCACGGTGCCCGATCCGACGCGTTGTGCCGAGGCGCTGGAGATCGTCAAGCGTTACGGCATTGAATTGCCCGCCGCCGCGCGTCAGGCGCTGCTGACGGGCGCGGCCGAAACACCGAAAGATGACAACACCGGCTTCCTGCGCTGCGAGTCGCACATCATCGCGACGGCACAGGCCTCCCTCGCGGCGGCGGCGAACGCGGCGCGCGCCCAGGGCTTCACGCCACTGGTACTGGGCGACGCCATCGAGGGCGAGGCGCGCGAGGCGGCGCGGGTGCTGGGCGGCATCGCATTGTCCGCCGCCGCGCATGGCGCGCCCCTGGCGGCACCCTGCGTGCTGCTCTCGGGCGGCGAGACCACTGTCACTGTACGTGGCAGCGGGCGCGGCGGGCGCAATGCCGAATTTCTGCTCGGGCTGGCGCTGGCACTCGGCGGGAATACCCGCATTTCCGCCATTGCCTGCGACACGGATGGCATCGACGGATCGGAAGACAATGCCGGCGCACTGCTGCTGCCCGATACCGCGGCGCGAGCCGCTGCCGCAGGAATTGATTTGCGTGCGCGACTGGTCGAGAATGATGCCTACAATGTGTTTGCGGCCCTGGGCGATCTGGTTGTCACCGGGCCGACACGCACCAATGTGAATGACTTCAGGGCGATCGTGATCGAGGCGCCGGACAGCCCGGCGGAGGAACAACAATGAGCCAGAGCGAACAGACGGTCGATAGGGCGACGGACCTCGCCAACCCTGATCGCACCGCCTTGTTGACCGAACTTGCGCGCGTGCTGCCGGTCGAGGCCTTGCTGTTTGCCGACGAGGACTTGAAGCCCTACGAATGCGATGGGCTCACGGCCTACCGCTGCCTGCCCTGGGCCGTGGTCTTGCCGCAGAATGATCAACAAGTCGTGGCCGCGCTGAAAGTCTGTCATGCGCGGCAGGTGCCGGTGGTCGCGCGCGGCGCCGGCACCGGTCTTTCCGGAGGCGCGACGCCGGTGGTGCAGGGCGTGGTGTTGTCGCTCGCCAAGTTCATGCGCATTCTGGAGATCGATCCGCTGGCCCGTCTGGCGCGGGTGCAGCCCGGCGTGCGCAACCTCGCCATCTCCGAAGCGGCGGCGCGTCATGGCCTCTACTACGCGCCGGACCCGAGTTCGCAGATCGCCTGCACCATCGGTGGCAACATCGCCGAGAATGCCGGCGGCGTGCATTGCCTGAAGTACGGGCTGACCTTGCACAACGTGTTGAAGCTGCGCGTGGCGCTGATGAACGGCGACGTCATCGAGATCGGCTCGCACGCCCTGGACGAACCCGGTTACGACCTGCTGGCGCTGATGATCGGTTCCGAAGGCATGCTCGGCGTGGTGCTGGAGGCCACGGTGAAGCTGACGCCGAAGCCGCGCACGGCCCAGGTGGTGATGGCCAGCTTTGACAGCGTGATCGACGCCGGCAATGCGGTGGCGGCGATCATCGCCGCCGGAATCATTCCCGCTGGCCTGGAAATGATGGACAAGCTCGCCACGGCGGCGGTCGAGGACTTCGTTCATGCCGGCTACGATCTGACCGCGGCGGCGATCCTGCTCGCCGAATCCGACGGCACGGCGGAAGAAGTCGCAGAGGAAATTGCCACCATGTCGACGCTCCTCGAAAAGAGCGGCGCCCGCGAACTGCGCATTTCGCAAAGCGAGGCGGAACGCCTCAAGTTCTGGGCGGGTCGCAAGGCCGCCTTTCCGGCGGTGGGCCGCATTACCCCCGACTATCTGTGCATGGACGGCACCATTCCACGCAAGCATCTGTCGCATGTATTGACGCGCATTGCCGAATTGTCGGCGGAGTTTTATCTGCGCTGCGCCAATGTGTTCCATGCCGGGGATGGCAATCTGCATCCGCTGATCATGTTCGATGCGCGCATCCCGGGTGAGACGGAGCGCGCCATCGCTTTCGGCGCAAAGATTCTGGAGCTGTCGGTCGATGTCGGCGGCACCATAACCGGCGAACATG
>JBIJDI010000128.1:0-6852 GCA_044344235.1 Sulfuritalea sp.
TTGACCAGATAGCCTTCTTCGTCGGTTTCGTAGGACTTGCCGTTGACTTCGATGGTGGACATGTGTGTCTCCTTTGTGACGGGGTGATATGCGGGGTATGAAATGTGACGGTTACAGCCAGGACTGGCAGTTCTTGTGTTCGGTGACGAGGTCGACGAAGCCGCCGTAATCGACGGTGGTCACGCCTTCCATGACGCGGTCGCCCATGCCGCGCGCGTCGAGATCCGGCGCCAGGGCATAGACCTTGAAGCGTGACAGTGCGTCGCGCAGCTTGGCTTCGGCTTCATTGCCGCGGGTGGCGGCATAGACGGCATCCTCGATCAGCAGGAGGGCGCCGCCGTTGGCCACGCGCAGGCAGGAATCCAGCGTGTTGCGTTCGAGGGACGATTTATTGACGATATGCAGCATGTATTTTCTCCCTTAGAAGCTGAGGACGACGTCCATCTCGTCCATCAGCTTGCCCAGTTCGGTGCGTGACATGACGGTGACGTCGACCAGCAGGTCGTCTTCGGTGAGGCCGCGGGCGGCCATGGCTTCTTCTTCGACGTAGAGCTTCTCGATGTCGTAGCCGTCGAGGGCGCGGTAGGTCGGCGAGAAATTCTTGTTCTCGATACCCTTGGTCTGCTGGCCCTTCTTCAACTGGAACACGCCGTCGTCCATGAAGACGAGGCTGACATCCTGGTCGAAAGCCGCCGTGATCAGCACCACCTCCAGCGATTCCAGCGCGTAGACCGTGCCGTAGGGCGCCTTGCGATTGACGAACATGAACTTCTTGATGGTTCCTTCACTCATGTCAGTCTCCAAACGTCACAAGGCGATCGGCTTCGATGCCGGCTTCGACCAGTTGGCCGAGTCCGGAAATGCGAAAGCCGGGGGCCAGGTTTTCGTCGCGGATACCTCGGCGCAGAGCCGCGGCAACGCAGACCACGAGGTCGAGCTTGTGTTCCTCGGCGAGCTTGGACCAGCGGGCGACGATGTTGCGATCGTCCTGCGGCGGCTCGGTCAGGGACGAGGCGTTGTTCACGCCGTCGTTGTAGAAGAACACGCGACGGATCTCGTGGCCCTTCTCCAGCGCGGCCTTGCAGAACAGGTAAGCGGAATCGCTGGCCTGATGCTGGTAGGGCCCTTCGTTGATGGTGACTGCGATTTTCATGAGCTGGCGTTCCTAACGTGAACTCAGAAGCGGATGTGGGTCGACGCGTTCAGATTGGCACGCGAACCACGCCAGTCGTCGATCAGGTACTTGGTGAAGGGCAGGCCGGTCTTTTCGAAGAAGCGCGGCCAGCCGATGCGGTCGATCCAGTCTGCAAGGCGTTCCCACGGACGGGCGTCGGCCTTGTAGGTGCGCAGGATGTTGCCGACGACGGCATTGACTTCGGGCCAGCGCGGGGCGTTGTTGGGCAGGCCGGAGGCGACCATCTTCATGAAGGTGGGCTTGCCGCGTGCGTTGGAGTTCTTGCCGCCCACCCAGATCGCCAGCTTGGAATGCTCCGGGTCGTTGATCTGCATCGGCGGGCAGGGGGGATAGCAGGCGCCGCAGCAGATGCACTTCTTTTCATCGACTTCGAGCGAGGGTTTGCCATTGACCAGCGCCGGGCGAATTGCGGCGACCGGGCAGCGGGCGACCACGGTGGGGCGTTCGCAGACGTTGGCGACCAGGTCGTGATTGATCTTGGGCGGCTTGGTGTGCTGGATGATGATCGCGATGTCGGCCTGACCACCGCAATTGATTTCGCAGCAGGAGGTGGACATATGCACGCGGTTGGGCATCTCTTCGGTCTTGAACTCGTTGTAGAGCTCGTCCATCATCGACTTGACCACGCCGGAAGCGTCGGTGCCGGGGATGTCGCAGTGCAGCCAGCCCTGGGTGTGGGACACCATCGAGACCGAATTGCCTGTGCCGCCCACCGGGAAGCCGTTCTTTTCGAGTTCGGCGATCATCGGATCGACCTTCTTCTGGTCGGCAACCATGAACTCGATGTTGGAGCGGATGGTGAAGCGGACAAAGCCCTCGGCAAACTTGTCGGCGATGTCGCACAGCGTGCGGATGGTATAGACGTCCATCTGGCGCTGGGTGCCGGCGCGCACCGTCCAGATTTCATCGCCGGTATGCGCGACGTGGTGCAACACGCCGGGACGGGGCCGGTCGTGATACTTCCAGTTGCCGTAGTTTTTCAGCAGCGTCGGGTGCAGGTGCGGCTTGTTGTCCGGTACGCCGCATTCGACGGCTTTGCGCAGCGGGGCGGCGGGGGTCGCAGGTGCGTTAACTTGTGCATTCATGCTCAATCTCCTCAGGCAGCAGCTTTTTTGGCGTTGATGCGAGCAACTTCCTCGTCCCAGCCAATCGTATTGACGTAGGGGTTCATGCGCGGCGTCGACACCATGTTGGCGTCGATTTCAACCTCGATGCCCTCGAGGAAATTCACCAGGCCGATGCGCTCGATCATTTCGCCGGTGCGCTCGTGCTCCAGTGCGTTCTCGGCGAAGAAGTCGATGGTCTTCTGGCCCAGTTCGACCAGCTTCTCGTAGTCCTCGTCCGTCTTCAGCGGCAGGAAGGGGATCACCACGGTGCCCATCAGGTCGCCGATCTTCAGCGTGCGCTTGCCGCCCATCAGGATCGTCGCGCCCTTGTCTACACCGGTGGCCAGGGCGCCGGTCATGACGTTGATGCAGTGCATGCAGCGCACGCAGTCCTTGTTGTCGATCTCGAGCGCCTGGCTGTCATTGAGCGCCACGCTGCTGAAGTTGTCGGCCTTGCGGACGTCCTTGATCTCCTTGATCTGGATCGCCTTGGTCGGGCAGCGGGCGACGACGTCGTTCACCAGTTCGTTCATGCCGTGCTTGGCGAACCACTTCTTGGCCAGCGCCTCGTCGGTGCGGATGTTGTCGCGCCAGGTGCCGATCACGGCCATATCCGAACGCTGGATGGAATTCATGCAGTCGTTGGGGCAGCCGGAGAACTTGAACTTGAACTTGTAGGGCAGGGCCGGACGGTGGATGTCGTCGAGGAAGGTGTTGAGCACTTCGCGGTGCGCCTTGGCCTCGTCGTAGCAGGACTGCTCGCAGCGCGACGCGCCGACGCAGGACATCGAGGTGCGTACGGCCGGGCCGGCGCCACCCATGTCGAAGCCCATGTCATTGATCGCGTCGAAGGCCGGCTGCACGTTTTCCGAGGTAGCACCCTGGAACATGATGTCGCCCGATTGGCCATGGAAGGCAATCAGGCCGGAGCCGTGCTTTTCCCAGATGTCGCAGAACTGGCGCAGTGTCGAAGTGTTGTAGTGCATGCCGGGGGGCGGCATGATGCGCAGGGTGTGGAATTCTGCCGCATCCTTGAATACCGGCTTGCCGGCGTCGTCCTTGATTTCGCTGAAGCGCGGAATAACCCCGCCGCCGTAGCCGCGCACGCCCACCGTGCCGCCCTTCCAGTAGCCCTTGCGGGTCTGGTAGGAATGTTCGAGATGGCCGAGAATGTCGACCATGTAGTCCTTGTCCTTGGCCAGGCGCTTGAGGCCGGTGACAAAGCTGGGCCAAGGGCCGCTTTCCAGTTGATCCAGGTTCGGTGTTGGGTGCATGGGCTTGGCCATGGTCTCTCTCCTAGTGGTCGGGGTAACTCGATTGGAGGATGTTATGAGTCTGTGCGGTGCACAAACCATACTCCCGGCAGGTAATTGGACCTACCCGAAAGGGGTATAGGCTTGCACTCCCACGCGGTGATGGCTGTTGACCCGCCGCAGATGCCATAGTCCGCCCCCATAGAGATTGGAAACCCATTGGATACCGTTACCTCGCTCGACAAATTTCGCGTGCCCATCGGCAATCAGGAGATCGAACTGCAGCAGTTCATCTTCGAGGCCGGCGGCATGCCTTTGCTGCGCACGCGAATTCGCGAGGCCAGCCGCTTCACGATTTTTGATGTCGATCCGATCACGGCGGCGCGCTGGGGCAAGGTGCTGTGCGACTGGGCCGCAGCGCAGCCGGGCATGACTGAGAAGGCAGGAGACGCCGTTTGAATTACTCGCCGGATGAGGCTTCCGCCGTGATGGTCGACGTGGTGTTCTCTCTCGAAGAGGTAACGCTCGGCGACGACCATGCAAGTGCCTTGTCGGTGGCGGTGCGCCGAATTTTGCCGTGGTTCGACGAGGAACCGGAAGCCGGGATTCTGCCGTTGTCAGGTCTGGCAAAAGGCAATGGCGTGCGCTTCGTCGGTCGTCGCAGCCGCCTGGCTTTGCGCCTGCCGATTCACCGTAGCGCCAGCGCCGACTTTCTGGCCGGCGCGCGGCTCGATCTGGACGGTACGGTGCTGCAGGTCGGTGCCGGCACCGTGCGCCTGTTGTTCCCCGCTCGCGGCGTGGTCTATTCGCATTTCGTCAGCGTCGGTGCGGATGACGAAATCGAGTTTCTCGAACGCTGCAAATCTTTGCTGGCGGAACGCGGCCTGAAGCCGCAACTGATCACGGGCAAGGCGCGCGAATTGCGCAACGCGGAAGGCGTGGTGCGCGGTTTCAGTTTGATGTTGCATGGTTTGGGGGCGGCTGATTCCCTCGCCGTGCAGGAAGCCGGTCTGGGCGGGCATCGCGCGCTTGGATGCGGTCTGTTTGTTCCACACAAATCGGTCGTCGCCGTCGGCGGCTAACCTGATACCAAAAGGAGGAGATCTTCATGTCTGAACTTGCCACCGTGACGCTTGATGTAAGCGGCATGCCCTGTCCGGCCCCCTTGCTGGGCGCCAAGAAACTGATCGACGACCTGCAACCCGGCCAGATCCTGCGCCTGATTTCTGACTGTCCGGGCACCGCGGACGACCTGTTCTCGTGGGCCAAGGTGACCGGCAACGTCGTGCTCGGCAGCCAGAAGCAGGCCGACGGCAAGACCGCCTACATGATCCAGCGCGCCGGTGGCGCCAACGCCACGCCGATGGCACACGTGACGCTGGACATGCGCGGCGTGTCCTGCCCCGGCCCCATCGTGCAGGCCAAGAAGCTGTTGGACGGCATGAAGACGGGCGAGGTGCTGCAACTGGTCAGCGATTGCCCCGGATCGGCCGACGACATCACCGCATGGGCCAAGGCCGGCGCCGCAGATCTGCTGTTTTCCCATGCGTCCGGACGCGGCGTGCACGAATTCTATTTGCGCCGGAAATGATTTTTGGCATATTCGAAGAGGAGATTCCCCATGAGCTACACCATCAATGGCGTTGAGAAGGAAGTTGACGACTACGGCTACCTGCTGGAGCCCGATTTCAGCGAGGAGGCGGTGCATGTCATTGCCGCCGCCTGCGGTATCACCCTGACCGATCAGCACTGGAAGGTGGTCAAGTTCCTGCGCGCCACGTACAAGGAAGAGGGCCACACGCCGAACATGCGCAACCTGATCAAGGGCCTGCAGGAAGAAGGCGACATGCCCGAGGCCGACAGCGCGCTGCTGTTCGAACTCTTCCCGGATGGAGGTGCGGCGAAAGAGGGTTGCAAAGTGGGCGGATTACCCCAGCCCAAAGGTAAGGGCGGGTACTAGACGCAGGTGGCCATCCGCATACGCTCCAGCTTCCATGCCGGCGGCAAGCCGCGGACGATGACCGAACTTGCCGGCGTGATTTCCATAATGGGCTGGAAGCTGGCGATCGATTCGATCAAGCGCATGCGCGAGGCCGAGTACGACATCGACCTGGGCAGCGCCTATTTCGATTTCGTCTGTGAGTTCATGGTGTTTCTGGCGCTGGCGGCAGACCGCATCGCCTACCGCGAACTGACGCCGGAGCAGCGCATGGAGTTCACCACGGCGCTGGCGCAGCGCATGGCGGCGGCGATCGAGGACAATCGCGACATGCTGCTCTACGACGTAGCGCCCGGCAAGGTCCAGCAGCACATGCTCGACCTGTTCAACCGCCGCGGTGCGGAATACGCCGATCACGGCTACACCGAGAACGGACCCGACTTCGGCTTTCGCCGCTGCTTTGCCGCTTGCCTCAAAGAGGTGCTGCCGGAAAAGGATCAGCTGTGGGCCGTCGATCAGGTGATGGAAATCGAATCGCCGGAAGCCATCAAGGCACTGGAGAAAACTCTCGCGGGCCTGTTTCATCCCGGCGAGGCCAAGAGTCGGCGCTCGCGCGGCGGCGAGTCAGGAGAATAACAATGCCCGGTCCCTTCGATCTTGACGATTCGGCCAGCTATCGCCAATGGCGCGAGAAGAAGCTCGACAGCGCACCGCGCCGCCTTGAGGATATTCTGGTGCCGCTCGACGACCCTCGTGCGCTGACCGCCGGCGAACGTGATGCGCTGCTGCAGCGTTGCGCCATTGCCAACATGGCGATCTACACCAGCAACACGGTCGGCGATGCCGACAAGGAAATCCCGCGGCGGCTCGGCACCCAGCTTGGCCTGCACAGTCTCGACAGCCATTGGCTCACCGACGACGACGCGATTTCGCCGATCTCGGTGCGTGGCGCAGAAGTGCGCGGCGAGCGCAAGGAGTTCATTCCCTACACCGACAAGCCGATCAAGTGGCACACCGACGGCTACTACAACCTGCCCGAACGCACCGTGCGCGGCCTGATCCTGCATTGCGTGCAGCGTGCCGAGTCGGGTGGCGAGAACCAGTTGCTCGACCACGAGCTCGCCTACATCCTGCTGCGCGATGAGAACCCCGACCACATCCGGGCCTTCTCGCAGGTCGATGCCATGATCATCCCGCCGCGCAACGACGAGAACGGCGAAGCTCGCGCCGCGCAGCTGGGGCCGGTATTCTCGGTCGATGGCACGGGCTTCCTGCACATGCGCTACACCGCGCGCACCATCAGCATCGAGTGGCGCAGCGGTGCCGCCACGCTGGCTGCCGTCGCGGCATTGGCGCGCA
>JBIJDI010000129.1:0-6822 GCA_044344235.1 Sulfuritalea sp.
TGGTTGCCGGCGTATGCGCCGCCGACAGCGCCCAGCACGGTGGCTATGTCGCGCGTGATGCCCTTGCCGATCTGGTTGGCGATCAGGCCGCCGACAACACCGCCGGCGACGGCGCCGCCACCACTGGCTTTGGGCTCCACGACCACTTCATTCACCGCCTGGACCACGCCGCAGTCGCGGCAGATGGGTGGCAAGGGTGGAGAATTCGCGGTGCTCGAATAAGTCGGCGCTGGCGGTGCGGCGACTGCGGGGGCGCTGGCCACCGGAAGCGGCGCTGTGCGGCGTTCTGCGACCGGCGCACGCTCGACGGCTTTCGCGGCAGGCTTCACTTTTTCGTGAGGAATCGCGACGGGCGGTTGCACGGAGAGCGGAGCCGGCACAGCAGCCTCCGGTGAGGCCGCCGCTATCCTGGTGGGCTCGGCGCCGTGCGAGCCCGGGATCCAGCCGGCGAGTGTGGCAATCCCGGTCAGGCTGAATACCGTTACCGAAGCGGCGGCGACCAGCAGCAGGGGATGAGTCGTTGATCGGGTGATGCTTGCCGGGGTGGCTTGCGTTGCGTCCATGATGTGCTCCTTGTGTGTAGTGCGTATGGACACCTTAACGCGGGGCCAAGGCTGCACGGGACAGGCGCAATCAACTGTTACATCTGTTACAAACCTGCCGTGCCGCGACGCAGGGCGCGCAGATGGAAGCGCGCCGGATCGACGGCTCGCGCAAGTTCGCGTTCTACTGGCAGGGGATCGCCATTCAACTGGCTGGCCAGCAATTCGGCAGCCAGCGGCGCCCAGACCATGCCGCGGGCGGAAAGCCCCAGAAGGGCATGCAGGCCGGTTTCGCGCGGCAGATTGTCCAGCGTTGGCGAATTGCCGGCGACGGCCGTCGTGTCGGGCAGGTTGCCGATCAGTGGCAGTCGATCGGGCGCAGCGCAGCGCAGGCCGACCCGGCCGCCCAGCCGCGCCGCATCGATGCCTTGCGCGGCGCCGGGCAGCAGTTCGTCCAGCCGCTGCATGTTGCCGGCATGATCGGCGGGGCGGATGCTCAAATCGGTGTCGCCGCTGTCGAAGCTGGCACCGACGCAGACGATTCCGGCTTGCGGAGGGGTCACATAGCCCGAGCGGCAAAGCACGTGATGAAACGGCGGATCGATGCGTTCGGCCATATCCTGCGGCAGGCAACTGATCTGGCCACGGATCGGCGTCAGGGGCAGTGCCTGAGGCAGCAGCCGGTTGGCGGCATGGGCGTTGGCGAGTATCACGTGCGGCGCAGTGGCCAGCACGTCCCCGCGGGCGTCAAGGGCTTGCCAGCCATCGGAATATTTTCGAAGCGACGCGACCTCCGACCCGAAATGCAGGTGCATATGCACGCCGCTGGCCGCCAGCAGGGTGGCGCAGACGCTGCCGGGACTGACCCAGCCGCCATTCGGAAACCACCAGCCGCCGTGCGCCACGTCGCGACCGATGAGGGCGGTGGCGGCGTCGCGTTCGAGAAAGGCGGCAAAGTCCGGCGGCAGCTTGAGTTCCTGCACCGTGTCGCGCTGCAAGGATTCGTGGGCCGCGTCGCGGGCGACCTGCAGCACACCGCAGGGCGACCACCGCACCGTGGCAAGGTCACTCAAGCAGCGCAGTGCATAGAGAAAGCAGGCACGTGACAGTCGTGCCGCCAGCGCGTCGTCCTTCGCCAGATGCGGCAGCAGTATGCCCGCCGGGTTGCCCGAGGCCTCCTGTGCCGGGGCGTCGTGGCGTTCGAAAAGTTCGATGCGCCAGCCGCGGCTGGCAAGGCGTTCGCTGATGGCGGTGCCGGCGAGCCCGGCGCCGATGACGATCGCGCGGCGCTCAAGGGGTGGCCCCGGTTGGCAAAAAGTCGGCGCTGGCGAGACGGCGTTTCGAAATCGGCCAACCAGCATTTCACGCTTTGGAGCAAACCCGGGGCGGCGTTCCAGAACCCAGCCGGCCTGTTCAAGCGAGCGGCGCAATTCGCCGGCCACGCTCCAGGTCGCCAGTGTTGCCCCGGCTTTGCAGTGCCGGGTGACTGCCGCGATCAGTTCCGGTGACCACAGCTCGGGATTCTTTGCCGGGGCGAAGCCGTCGAGATAGACCGCATCCGCGCTGGCGACGAGTTGCGGCAGCAGGGCCTGTGCGTCGCCCAGCAGCAGCGTCAATGAAACGTTGCCGTGGTCGAAATGCAGGCGATGAAAGCCCGGCGTCAGAGGCGGCCATTGCCGCAGCAGTTCGGCTGACAGGGGCGCCAACTCGGCATGGGTCGCCAGCAACGCGGCCAGATCGTCGCGGCGGAAGGGATGTTTCTCGACCGAGAGGAAGTGCAGTCGTCCCTTTGCTTTCGATTCGCGCCAGGCCTGCCAGGTGACGAGAAAATTCAGGCCGAGGCCGAACCCCGTTTCGAGGATGACGAATCTGTCAGCGCCGTTCCAGCGCGCGTTTTCCCCCAGCAGACCGTTGCCGGCGAGAAAAACATGGCGGGCTTGCGCCAGCGCGCCGTGCGATGCGTGATAGACGTCGTCGAAGATCGCCGAGTACGGCGTGCCGTCACCGGCTGCCGCCGGTTCGGCGGGAACCAGCGGAGGTGCCATCACCCCGGAGTCATTCCGGCCGCATCTGCGGGAACAGGATGACGTCGCGGATCGACGCCGAGTTGGTCAGCAGCATGACCAGGCGATCGATGCCGATACCGCAACCACCCGTGGGCGGCAGGCCGTACTCGAGGGCGCGGATATAGTCGGCGTCGTAGTACATGGCTTCCTCGTCGCCGGCTTCCTTGGCTTTCGCCTGCTGCATGAAGCGCGCCGACTGGTCCTCCGGATCGTTCAACTCGGAGAAGCCGTTGGCGATTTCGCGGCCGACAATGAACAGTTCGAAGCGTTCCGTGATGTCCGGGTTGTCGTCGTTGCTGCGCGCCAGCGGAGAAACTTCCGCCGGGTAGTCGATGATGTAGGTCGGATCCCACAACTCGGCTTCGGTGGTTTCCTCGAACAGCGCCAGTTGCAGGCTGCCCAGCCCGGCGCGCGCCATATGCGGCGCCTTCATGTCGACGCGGAGGTCCTTGAGTTTTTGCCGCAGCCAGTCGAGATCATTGAGCTGCTCGAAGGTATAGCCGGGATGGTAGTGGTGAATCGCGCCGACGATCGTCAGTCGGGCGAAGGGCTTGGACAGGTCCAGCGTGCGCCCCTGATACTCGAATACTTCGGTACCGAGCGCTTCACGTGCCGAGTGGCGCAGCAGGCCCTCGGTGAAGTCCATCAGGCGGCGGTAATCCGTATAGGCCTCGTAGAACTCCATCATGGTGAATTCGGGATTGTGGCGCGGGCTGAGACCTTCGTTGCGGAAGTTCCGGTTGACCTCGAACACCTTTTCGAAGCCGCCGACCACCAGGCGCTTCAGATACAGTTCCGGTGCGATACGCAGGAACAATTGCATGTCCAGCGCATTGTGATGGGTGGTGAAAGGCTTGGCGGTGGCGCCTCCCGGAATCGGATGCATCATCGGTGTTTCGACTTCGAGGAAGCCGTGATGCATCATGTAATTGCGGATCGACTGGATCATCCGGCTGCGTGCCACGAAAGTGAAGCGCGTCTGTTCGTTGGTGATCAGGTCGAGTTCGCGGCTGCGGTATTTCTGCTCGACGTCGGTCAGGCCGTGGAACTTTTCGGGCAGCGGCCGCAATGACTTGGTGAGCAGGCGGATGCTGCTGCAATGCACGGTCAATTCGCCGGTCTTGGTCTTGAATAGCGTGCCGACACAGCCGACGATGTCGCCCATGTCCCAGCCCTTGAACTGCTTGTGCACTTCTTCGCCCGTACCGTCGTTGCTGACGAAGATCTGGATGCGGCCGGAGACGTCCTGAATGCTGGCGAAGCTGGCCTTGCCCATCACGCGCTTGAGCATGATGCGCCCCGCGACCTTGACCTCTATCGGCGTGGCTTCGAGTTCCTCGCGCGTCTTCGCGCTGTAGAGTTCGTCAAGCTTGCCGGCGAGGTTTTCGCGCGAGAAGTCGTTGGGGAAGGCCTTGCCCGTGGCGCGCCAAGCAGCGAGCTTTTCGCGGCGCTCGGCGATGAGGCGGTTTTCGTCGACGGGTTGCTGTGGCAGGTCGCTCATGATGATGGTCCGATGGCGGAAATGATGGTTTAGACGCCCTGTTTCAGGCTGGCTTCGATGAACTGATCAAGATCGCCGTCGAGCACTTTCTGCGTGGCGGAGATTTCGACATTGGTGCGCAAATCCTTGATGCGGGAATTGTCCAGCACGTAGCTGCGGATCTGGTGGCCCCAGCCGACGTCGGTCTTGCCGGCTTCGAGCTTGTCGGCCTCCACCTGGCGCTTGCGCAGTTCGAGTTCGTAGAGGCGCGATTTCAGCATCGCCATCGCCTCGGCGCGGTTGCGGTGCTGCGAGCGGTCGCTCTGGCACTGCACGACGATGCCGGTGGGGACGTGGGTGATGCGGATCGCCGAGTCGGTCTTGTTGATGTGCTGGCCGCCGGCGCCTGAGGCGCGGAAGGTGTCGGTGCGCAGGTCGGCGGGATTGATCTCGACCTCGATCGAATCGTCTATTTCGGGATACACGTAAAGGCTGGCAAAGCTGGTGTGGCGTCCGCCCGAGGAATCGAAGGGCGACTTGCGCACCAGCCGGTGCACGCCGGTTTCGGTGCGCAGGAAGCCATAGGCGTAGTCGCCCTCGACCTTGATCGAGGCACTGCGAATGCCGGCCACGTCGCCGTCGGTCTGTTCCAGCAGTTCGGTCTTGAAGCCCTTGCGCTCGCAGTATTTCAAATACTGGCGCAGCAGCATCGAGGCCCAGTCGCAGGCTTCGGTGCCGCCGGCACCGGCCTGGATGTCGATGAAGCAGTTGTTGGGGTCGGCCGGATTGTTGAACATGCGGCGGAACTCGAGATCGGCGACCAGCTTTTCGGTCTCGTCGAGATCGGCCTCGACGGCTTCCATGGTGTCTTCGTCGTCTTCCTGCTTGGCCAGTTCAAAGAGGTCGCGGCCATCGGCAAGTTTTGAACCGACGCCGGAGAGCGTGCCGACCACGGCTTCGAGGGACTTCTTCTCGCGCCCCAGAGTCTGGGCGCGCTCGGCGTCATCCCAGAGTTTCGGGTCTTCGAGGACCTGATTCAGTTCGGCGAGTTTTTCCGCTTTCCCATCGTAGTCAAAGATACCTCCGCAGTTGCTCGCTGCGACCGGAAAGGTCGGCGATACGGTTGGCAACGGCGTTGATGCGTTCGGCTTCCATGACTGTTCCTGCGCGGGGCGAAAACGCAAATTATAGTCGTACCTGCGATGTGATAGCCTCATAACTTTCGGTGTCAGGATCAACGAAATGTCCGAAATGATGTTCTACGAGCGTGTCGTGGCGCTCAACGACCAGACGCACGCCAAACTGAAGGTGCGCCCCGCAACGAACTTCGCCTATGCCGCCGGGACCAATTCGGTACCGCTGCTGGCGAGCGAGTTTTTCGAGGCGGCGCGCGAGTATCCGATTGTTTTCGCGCGCGGCGAGGCGGGCCCTGTACCGGCAGCACTTCTGGGTCTACGCGAAAGTGAAAATCTTTACGTGGACGCGGCAGGCAAATGGGATGCACGCTATGTGCCGGCCTTTGTCCGGCGCTATCCCTTTGTGCCAGGCAAGGGCGCGCAGGGGGAGTTGCTGGTGTGCATCGACGAGGCGTCGCAGTGTTTTGGCACCAAGGAGGGCGAACCCCTGTTTGTCGAGGGCAAGCCGAGTGCCCAACTGGATCACGCCATGAAGTTCCTCACCGAGTTTCATCAAGCGGCTGCGACGACCGAACTGCTGGGGCGTCGGCTGCAGGAACTTGGCTTGTTGCGGCAGGCGGATTCATTGGCACAGCTCAACGACGGCACCCAGTTTCGACTCAACGGGCTGAGCGTCGTGGACGAAACCAAACTGCGTGCGCTGGACCGCGATGCGGTTCAGGAATTGTTTGCCAACGGTACCCTGGCCGTTGTCTACGCGCATCTCATGTCGCTGGGCAACCTGGGAACCCTGGTTGACCGCCTGAGCAAGCGCGGCCCCCTCGAGAAAGGCGCCATCCGCCGCTGAGTCGTCGCGTATTGGTCACTCGGTGGTGACCCCGTCGCGCCGAATTGCCCGTCTGGCGCGGGGCTTCTACCGGGCAGGAAATTTCCGCTATGATTGGAATTTCCCGCAGCAGCATTTCCATGGCCAAATACGTTTTCGTTACGGGCGGTGTCGTGTCCAGTCTGGGCAAGGGGATAGCCGCCGCCAGCCTCGGCGCGATCCTCGAATCCCGCGGCATCAAGGTTACCCACCTCAAGCTCGACCCCTACATCAACGTCGATCCCGGCACCATGTCGCCGTTCCAGCACGGCGAGGTGTTCGTGACGGAAGACGGCGCCGAGACCGATCTCGATCTGGGTCACTACGAGCGCTTCACCAGCGCCAAGATGGGCAAGCGCAACAACTTCACCACCGGCCAGATCTACGAGTCGGTGATCAAGAAGGAGCGGCGCGGCGAATATCTGGGCAAGACCGTCCAGGTCATTCCGCACATCACCGACGAGATCAAGATATTCATCAAGCGTGGTGCCGAAGGCGCCGACGTGGCGATTGTCGAAGTCGGCGGCACGGTGGGCGACATCGAATCGCTGCCCTTCCTCGAAGCCATCCGCCAGATGGGCATCCAGGAAGGCCGCCAGAATGCCTGCTACATCCACCTGACACTGGTGCCGTGGATTCCCACCGCCGGGGAACTGAAGACCAAGCCGACCCAGCATTCGGTCAAGGAATTGCGCGAGATCGGCATCCAGCCCGACATCCTGCTGTGCCGCGC
>JBIJDI010000130.1:0-6813 GCA_044344235.1 Sulfuritalea sp.
CCACGCCCATGTCGATGACTTCGCAGTTGAGGCGGGTGAGCATGCCCCACAGCGTGTAGCGGTTGCTGTCGTACACCGCGCCGGCCGCGAGCGGCGTGCCGATCGAGCACAACTCGTCGCCGGTTGAAAACAGTGCGACGCGCACGCGGCGGCGCACGGAAAGTTCGGCGACGCCGAGCGAGGCGATGATGCCGATCTCGGCCGGGCGCAGCTTCTTGCCGGCGGGAACGGCGGGGCGACCGGCCTTGAGGTCCTCGCCGGCACGGCGGATGTTCTGCTCGCTGCGCTGGCCGGGTGGGATGATGACGACATCGTTCTCGACGCGCACCACTTCCTGAATCACCACGCAATCGACGTTTTGCGGCAGGACGCCGCCGGTCATGATCCTCACCGTGTCGCCAGCGCCGACTTTCCCTTCGAAGGCGCGGCCGGCGAAGGCGGTGCCGATGTTCTTCAGGCGGGTTTCACCATCGGCGGCAAGATCGCACGAGCGCACGGCCCAGCCGTCCATGGCCGAGTTGTCGTGGGTCGGCACATCGATCGGCGAGATGACGTCCTCGGTCAGCACGCGATCCAGCGCCTGGCGCACAAACACACGCTCTTGACCGCTGACCGGTTTCAGCAGGTCGAGGATCAGTTCGCGGGCGCGATCGACGTGCAGCGAGTTGGGATCGTAGTTGTCGGCGCAGGAAAGGGCTTGGAGGATTGAGGTCATGGTTCAGGTGTCAGGCTAGCAGTGCGTTTTGCCAAGAACCGTTCGGCCTGAGCTTGTCGAAGGCCAGTATTGGCAAGGACATAGCGGTTCGACAAGCTCACCGAGAACGGCAAATGTGCTTTCGACACTCATGATCAGCCGCCGATGTAGGACATTTCAATTTTTCCCTGAGCGCCGGGCAGCGCGGTGGCGGCCGTGCGAATTTCGGAGTAGCGGTCATCGCGCTCGCGCCAGACGGCGGCAATCACGCGTCGCAATTGCTCATCGCCGGCGCCTTTGCGCAACGCGCCGCGCAGGTCGTGGCCGCTCTGGGCGAACAGGCAGGTGTAGAGCTGGCCTTCGGTGGATAGCCGGATGCGGGTGCAACTGGAGCAGAAGGCTTGCGTCACCGAGGAGATGACGCCGATTTCACCGGCGCCGTCCTTGTAGCGCCAGCGCTCGGCCACTTCGCCGTGGTAGTTGGCATCGATGGCTTCCAGCGGAAATTCAGCGTTGATGCGGGCGACGACGTCGTCGGACGGCACGACTTCATCCATGCGCCAGCCGTTGGAACTGCCGACGTCCATGAACTCGATGAAGCGCAGGATATGGCCGCTGTTGCGGAAGTGGCGCGCCAGCGGCAGGATCTGGTCGTCGTTGCTGCCGCGCTTGACCACGCAATTCACCTTGATCGGCGCGAGTCCGACGGCGGAGGCGGCCGCTATGCCGTCGAGCACGTCGCCGACCGGATAATCGACATCGTTCATGCGCTTGAACACGGCGTCGTCGAGGCCATCGAGGCTGACCGTGACCCGGGTCAGTCCGGCATCCTTCAGCGCACGTGCCTTTTTCGCCAGCAGCGAGCCGTTGGTGGTCAGCGTCAGCTCAACCGGCAGCTTCGCCAGCTTCTCGACCAGGTTTTCGATATGCCGACGCAGCAGCGGTTCGCCGCCGGTGATGCGAATCTTCTCCACGCCATGATCGACGAAGACGCGCGCGACGCGGAAAATTTCCTCGAAGGAGAGCAGGTTGGCACGCGGCAGGAAGCTGTAGTCCTGGTCAAACACGGACTTCGGCATGCAATACACGCAGCGGAAATTGCAGCGGTCGGTGACCGAGATGCGCAAGTCGCGCACGCGCCGACCGCGCCGGTCGATCAGCGCGCCGTCGAGCGGAGCCAGGTCGTGGCCGATGAGCGGCGCGGCCAAGGGCGTACTACTGATAGGGATAATTCGGGCCGGGGTTTTCATCTGATTGCGGACTATAAGCCGCGCGGGCTTTGGAGACAACACCTGATCTTGCCGCCGCTCGGCGAGCACCGAAACATGGACTTACAACTCGTCCGGTTTGCTCAACAATTCGCTTACAGACGGGGCCGAGGATGCGTTCCATCAAGTCCGGAGTCCAATCCATGCAATCCGTGTTGCGCATCATCGTGATCATGCTGGCGTCGTCGACCTTGCCTGCGTATGCGGCGTCCATGGGCCCCATGGGAGCGGATGATGCGCAACACTTGCTGGGCCGGGCCGGCTTCGGTGCGCGCCCCGCAGATCTGGCCGGATTCGCCAAGCTATCCCGCGAAGCGGCGATTGAACGCCTGCTGACAGAGACGCGAGCCGAACCGGTTGCGTCGCCTCCGGCCGAACTGAGCGACTACCTGCCGCCGTCACGCCTGCGCGCCTTGTCCGACGAGGAGCGCAAGGAGACGCAGGTTCGCAGCGCGCTGGCCCTGCGCGCCTGGTGGCTTGGCGCAATGCTCGGCGCAGCGACACCGGCCGAGCAGTTGCGCGAGCGCATGACCCTGTTCTGGCACAACCATTTTGTTTCCAGCCTGCAGAAGGTCAAGAGCGCGAAGCTGATGCTGGACCAGAATCGCCTGCTGCGTCGACACGCACTAGGGCATTTTGGCGAACTGCTGCACGCCGTGGGCAAGGACCCGGCGATGGTGGTCTATCTCGATTCGGCAACCAACCGCAAGGGCAGCCCCAACGAGAACTTCGCCCGCGAGGTGATGGAACTGTTCACGCTGGGCGAAGGACATTACACCGAGCAGGACGTCAAGGAGGCCGCGCGTGCCTTCACCGGTTGGAGCATCGAACCGGATACGGGCGAGTTTCGCTGGCGCCCCTTCGCCCACGACAACGGCAGCAAGACCGTACTGGGCGTTAGCGGCAATCTGGATGGCGATGCCGTGCTCGATATCCTGCTGGCGCAGCCGCAAACCGCCGAGTTTGTGGTGCGCAAATTGTGGCGCGAGTTCGTCTCGCTGACCCCGGACGAAAGTGAAACACGGCGCATTGCGCGCCGCTATCGCGACTCGGGCTACGACATGCGCGTGGCCTTGCGCGAGATCTTCGGCAGCCGGGCGTTCTGGGCTGCGGAGAGCCGCCTGGCGCTTGTCAAGTCTCCGGTGGATTGGGTGCTGGGTACGCTGAATTCATTGGAGGTCGAACCTCCCGAGGCACAACACCTGGCAATTGCCCTGCGTCAGTTGGGGCAGGACCTGTTCGCCCCGCCCAACGTCAAGGGCTGGCCGGGCGGCGAAACCTGGATCAACAGCAGCACGCTGCTGCAGAGGAAACAGCTGGCCGAACGCCTGCTGCGGCGCGAAGGCCGCATGGGCTTGCGTGAGGTCCTGCTCGATCCCGCGTATCAGCTCAAATGAGGACGGCAGCATGAAGCGACGCGAGTTCCTGAACTGTATGGGTGGCGCCGGCCTGCTCGCGCTGGCGCCCAATCTGGCGGCGGCTGTCGGATCGACGCCCTACCAGCGCCTGCTGATTCTGGTTGAGCTCAAGGGCGGCAACGACGGCCTGAATACCGTGGTGCCTTACGCCGATCCGGATTACTACGCCTTGCGGCCTCGCATCGGGATCAAGCGTGAAGAGGTGCTGCCGATTTCCGAGCGGCTGGGCTTTCATCCCTCGCTGCAAGCCTTGCTGCCGCTGTGGCAGGCAAAGGAACTGGCGGTGGTGCAGGGCGTCGGCTATCCGAATCCCAACCTCTCGCATTTCCGTTCGATCGAAATATGGGACACGGCATCGAAGAGCGACGAGTATCTGCAGCAAGGCTGGCTGGCGCGCAGTTTCGTGCGGACGCCGCCGCCCAGCGCGTTTGCCGCTGATGCGGTAGTGGTGGGCAGCCAGGACATGGGGCCTTTCACGGGCGGACGGCGCGTGGTGGTCTTGTCAAATCCGGAGCAATTCGGCCGCCTGGCGCGCCTCGCGGAAGGCGGCGGCGCCAAGGGTGGCGGGGCGCTGGCGCACATCCAGCGCGTCGAGGCCGACATCCGGCAGGCGGCGGCGAAACTCAATACGACAGGGCCGGTCTTTGCCTTCCGCACCGAGTTTCCGCGCAGCGGATTCGGGGCGACGGTCAAGACCGCCTGCCAGGTAGTGGGAAGCGGTGCCGAGGTGGCGGTGCTGCGCCTGACGCTGGCTGGCTTCGATACGCATCAGAACCAGCCGGGAACACATGGCAACTTGCTGAAAGAGTTGGCCGAAGGTCTATCTGCGCTGCGCTCTGCGCTGATCGAACTCAAGCTTTGGGACCGCACCCTGGTGATGACCTACGCCGAGTTCGGCCGGAGGCCGAAGGAGAACCAGAGTAATGGCACCGATCACGGCACCGCCAATGTGCATTTCGCCATGGGGGGCGCCGTGCGCGGTGGCGTATATGGCGAGTCGCCGAACCTGGCGCGGCTCGACGCCAGTGGCAATATGGAATTCAATGTCGATTATCGCCGGCTCTATGCCACCGTGCTGGATCGCTGGTGGCGTCTGGAATCACGGGATGCGCTGGGTACCCGCTTTGCGCCTCTGGATTTTTTGGCATGAACCGTCTGTTTCAGGTGAAGAAGGAACGCAGGCAGAACGCACCCGCGCCTCAGGTCAAATAGACGTCAGACCAGCAGCGAACCTGGATCGAAGGTCGTATCGGCCGCTTGCTCGGGGGTGGGGGATACTCCCTTGTCCAGAAGCTTGCGGCCGCTCATGTGGTCGCCCGGCTGGTTCAGCGAGTCGATGGCGATCAGTTTCCCGGCTTTGAAGTAGTAGGCCGAGAACGTGCTGCTTGTCGCGTCACCGCGGGTCACCACGTGATCGAAGCCCGCGGTCAGCCCCGCCATCTGCAGCTTGACGTCATATTGATCGGACCAGAACCACGGCGCCGCATTGAAGGGTCGTTCGCGGCCCAGCAACGCGGTGGCGGCGGACTTGCCCTGCTCAAGGGCGTTCTGCACCGACTCGAGACGGCGCAGGCTGCCGTCGTCCAGGCGCCGCACCGCGCAGTCGCCGGCGGCGACGATGGCCGCGTCGGAGGTGCGGCCGCAGGCGTCGACCACGATGCCGCCATTCACCTCCAGCCCCGCGGCCTCCGCCAGTTCGGCATTGGGAACGATGCCGATGCCAACCAGCACCAGGTCGGCGGCAAACTCGCGACCGTCCCTTGTTCTGACGCCAGCGATTCGGCCTTGGCTGCCGACAAGTTCCGAAACCATGGCATCGAGTACGATTTCAACGCCATGTCCGGCGTGCAGATCGAGGTAGAACTGCGAGATCAGCGGAGGCACTACACGCGCCATGAGGCGGTCGGCGGCTTCCAGCACGGTGACCTGTTTTCCCTTCTTGCGTGCGACGGCAGCGACTTCGAGGCCGATGAAACCGCCGCCGATGATCACCACGTTCTGCGCCGTCTCCAGTGCCGCCGCAATACCTTTCGCGTCGTCCAGCGAGCGCAGGCCATGCATGCCCTGCCACTCGGCACCGGCCAGCGGCAGCGGCCGCAGACGTGCGCCGGTGCAAAGTGCAAGGCCCTCGTAGGGCACTGTTGCCCCATCACTCAGTCGCACCTGCTTCGAGGCGCGGTCAATCGCCGTAGCGCCAACGCCAGCGCTCTGCGTCCCGGTGGGAACTTTCAGGTCGATGTTCTTCCTGCCCAGCATCTCGGGTGTGCGCATCATCAGTTGCGCTTCGCTGGTATCGCCGAGCAGGTAGCCCTTGGACAAGGGCGGACGCTGGTAGGGCGCATGGGCTTCGTTGCCGATCAGGGTAATCGCTCCCTCGTAGCCTTCGGCGCGCAGCGTCTCGGCCACGGTGAGTCCGGCCAGGCCGGCCCCGAGAATGACTATTCCGCTCATGCGAGTGTCTCCAGAAAGTGGCTATGTGCGCCAGCGCATGATATTGCATCACGTTGCGGCAGCACCGGGTTGGTGTGGATACTTTAGACTGTGTCATGTCCGACCTGCACCGGGCAGGCAGCATTTCCGATTTACCGGACTACAGCGCAGACAAAGGCGTGCAAAGGAAAAACCATGAACAAGCTGTCTCTGTTGGACCTGGGCTTTTTCATTGCCGAATCGCAAGCAAGCCCCAAGCATGTCGGTGGTTTGCTGATCTGCAAGAAGCCGCCCAAGGCTCCGGCCGGCTTCGTCAAAAATATTTACAAGGAAATGTTGACGCTCACCGACGTCGAGGCGCCGTTCAACAGGGTGATCAGGTTCTCGCTCACCGCGATGCCGAGCTGGCAGACCTGCGAGTCAATCGACCTCAAGCAGCACATCTTCTATCACAAGCTGGCCGCCGGGGAAAACGACCGCGCCGAACTGTACCGGTGGGTATCTGAATTGCATACACCGATGCTGGATCGATCGCGTCCCCTGTGGGAATTCCACGTCATCGATGGCATGAGCGAAGGGCGCTTTGCCATCTACCAGAAGATGCACCACGCCTGTGCAGACGGGGTGACCATGGCGCGATGGACCGCGGAAGGCCTCGCCGAGTCGGCGGATGATCTGGAACTGAGGCCCGTCTGGACCCTCAAGCATGTCCGTGGCGCCAGCCAGCGCACCCGACTGAAGCAGGAGATGCTGCAGTCGGCGTGGAAGTCGGCGGCGGTGACCAGCAAGCGCTTTCTCGGCATTGGGCGCCTGGCCACCATGCTGCTGCTGGAAAGCGTGAAACTCACCAAGAATGCCATCGCCTTGCCCTTCGTTCATAGCGAACATACGCCGCTGACGGGGCAGGTCACCTCGGGCCGCCAGTTTGCCTCCGCCGCGGTTTCGATGGAGCGCGTCAATCGGATCCGCGCCAGTACCCGGTCGACACTCAATCACATCGCCC
>JBIJDI010000146.1:0-6266 GCA_044344235.1 Sulfuritalea sp.
CGCTCGATCATCGCCGGAACCTGCTCCGACTGGTCCGGGTGGACGATAAATACGACTTCATAATGGCGCATGCAATCTCCTTTTGGGTTAAGTGTCAGCCCCCCCGCATGCGTAACGGGTGGAGCAAGGGAAGCCGGCCATTCTACCAAGCCACTGACCTTGTGGCAAGGCCCGGAAGGGGGCAAAATGCAGCCAGAGCGGGCCGATCAAAGCCGCGTGGTTCATGCCAAGATAATGCTATGGTGAATTTTCAATCATGATCGAACAACCGCTCTCCGATCTGGACGCGTGGGTCGCCTATTTTCGCGGGGCCAATCTTCCCGTGCTGCGCCATACGGTGCAAGAACTCGAGCGCATGCGGGTCAACGCCGAGAATGTCAACGGTCGCGTGCTTTCCGGAACGATCCTGCGTGATCCGATGATGACCTTGCGCGTACTCGCCTACATCCAGGCCAACCGCGGCACACGCCAGACCACCGACATCACCACCATCGAACGCGCGATCATGATGATCGGCATTGAGCCTTTCTTTCGAAATTTCCAGGACTTGCCGCAGATTGAAGAGCAGCTCAGGCCCCATCCGCAAGCCCTGCTCGGAATGCTCAAGGTCGTCCATCGCGCGCGCCGCGCAGCGCAGTGGGCGCGCGACTGGGCCATAGTCCGCCACGATCTCGATGTCGACGAGATCACGCTGGCGGCGCTGCTGCACGACATGGCGGAACTGCTGATGTGGTGTTTTGCGCCAAAAATTGCGATCAAGGTCCGCGACACCCAGATCGCCAATCCCAATACGCGGTCTGCCGACATTCAGGTGGGGACCTACGGTGTTGCGCTCTATCAGCTCAAGATGGCTCTGGCCGAAACATGGCGCCTGCCGCAGCTTCTGACCCAACTGATGGACAACAAGAACGCTGAAAACCCTCGCGTGCGCAACGTCAAGCTGGCCGTTGATCTGGCCCGCCACTCGGCCACCAGTTGGAGCGACCCCGCCTTGCCGGATGATTTCAGGGGCATCCGCGAGTTGCTGCGCATCAACCAGCAAACCCTGGTCCGGCGTCTGGGCCTCGATGAAGCCACCTCCAGCATGCTCTTGGCCATGGAAGAACCACCCGAGCAAACCGAACCCGCTAGCCGCAGTAGCGAAGCCCCATCAGGTTGAGCAGCAGTTCCGGCTGCCTGTAGGCGCCAAAAGCCAAAGCGGTGATCAGCGCTACGGCGAAAAGGCCGATGGCCCACAAAAAAAGACGCGACCGGTCTGCACGAGACGCCAAACCGGGCCGGTCTTCGCCATGCGCAAGATCATCGTGAGCTTCCATTCGCGCATACTCGGCAAGCTTGTGCGCCAAGTCAAGTCGCCTGCCAAATCTCACGAAGCCATCTGGGTGCTATAGTTACCCGTAGGCAAAGACTGATCTGCGAGGCATCCAATGAGAATCTCAGGTCCAAGCGCCGCCGCTGCTGGTCTGGCGAATTCCAGAACCAGAGCCGCAAGTGGCGCCGACACGGCAACCCAGACGTTCAAGCAAGCCGACCCGAGCGTCCGGCCGCAAGGCGAGTCTGTGTCCGTGACCCTCTCCTCGGTCGACAAGGTCAAGATAGCGCCGCCAACAGTCGGCACGCCGTCCATCTTTGCAGCAAGTCCAGATGTGCCGATCAACGCCAATCGCGATGTACCGCGCGCCACGGCTTCCCCCCTTGAGCAGAGAACGGATCAAAGCTCCCCGCGCCAACTTGGTGGGAACAGCAATGGTGGCAGTTCGATTGGCTCTCTCGGCAACGCCAGCAACCCCCTTGAAAACCGCCCGACGGGAGAACAGGCTCAGGTGGCAACGCAGCAGGCTATCAACGCGCAGGCGGAGAAGCCCAACAACAGCGCAAATACCGCCATCGCCGCCTACCAGCGAGTCTTTTCGCTCTAGAAGCCTTCAGTTTCGCGCAGAAAACGCCACTGGCCCAAGGGCAAGTCCCCTAGGCGCACGCGGCCGATACGCACCCGCTTCAAACCCGTCACCCGCAGGCCCACCAGCTCGCACATGCGGCGAATCTGCCGCTTGCGACCTTCTGTCAGAACAAAGCGCAGCTGCTCGGGATTCGCCCAAGCCACCTGGGCCGGACGCAACTGCTTGCCATCGAGCTCAAGGCCGTGATTGAGCAGCGCCAGACTGCGCGGGTCAAGCGCGCCCTCGACCCGCACCAGGTATTCCTTCTCCACCTTGGAATCATCGCCAATCAGCTGGCGCGCCACGCGGCCGTCCTGCGTCAGCACCAGCAAGCCAGTGGAATCGATGTCGAGCCGGCCGGCCGGCGCCAGGCCTTTCAGGTGCGAGAGCTGAAAACGCTGATGATCCCCCTCCATCTGGGTTTTGGGCGAGATCAAACTCACCGCCGGCTTGTGACCGTCTTCTGCCTGTGCGGAAACATAGCCCATCGGCTTGTGCAACAGAATGGTTGCCTGTCGCGCCTGCGTTGCGCGCGCTTCGGGAGCCAGGGTAATCACGGCGTCGGCCGCGGCCCGTGTGCCCAGTTGCGTGACCCGCTGGCCATCGACAAACACCAGCCCGCGCTCGATAAAGGCGTCCGCCTCGCGGCGTGAGCAAAGACCCCGCTCAGCCAGGAGTTTGGAAACCCGAATACCCTGCGTATCATTCATGGTCGCGCATTCTATCCTGCCCCCATGCTCAGCTATCGCCACGCATTCCACGCCGGCAACCACGCCGATGTCCTCAAGCACCTCGTACTCATGCTCTGCATCGAGCACATGAACAGCAAGGACAAGCCCTACACCCTGGTCGATACTCACGCCGGCGCCGGTTTCTACGCCCTCGATGCCGAACAGGCCAAGCGCACCGGGGAGTACGTAGAGGGCATCGGCCGCCTGTGGGACCGAAATGATCTGCCGCCGCCGTTGGCCACCTATGTGGCTCTGGTACGTGCGCTGAATGGCAGCGCCACACTGCGTCGCTACCCCGGCTCGCCCCGTATCGCCTCGAGCCTGATACGGGACAACGCCCAGCTGCGAGACAATCTGCGGCTCTGCGAGTTGCACTCGACTGACTTCGCCCTGCTGCGACGCCAGTTCAAGGATGCCGGCCGTCGTATCACCGTTGAACAGGCCGATGGCTTCGAAGTGCTCAAGGCCGCACTGCCGCCGCCTTCACGGCGCGGCCTGGTGCTGATCGACCCGTCCTACGAGATCAAGAGCGACTACATGAAAGTCGCCGCAGCCATCAAGGATGCGCTGAAGCGCTTTGCCACCGGCACCTATCTGGTCTGGCACCCGATGCTGCCCACCATCGAAGCCAACCAGTTGCCCGACAAGCTCAAAAGGGGCGGCGCCAGCCACTGGCTGCATGCCACGCTCAGCGTGCGCGCGCCGGCAACCAAAGGTCACGGCATGCACGGCAGCGGCATGTTCGTGATCAATCCGCCGTGGACACTTGCAGCCGCACTGGAGGAATGCCTGCCCTTCCTTGCCACCGCACTGGCATTGGACGAAGGCGCGAGCTGGAGCGTCGACCAGCTCGAGCAAGCCTCAAGAAAAGACTGAGCCAGGTCCTTTCAGTTCTGCAATTCCGGACGATTGCGGAAGTAGTCCAGCGCCTCGGGATTGGCCAGCGCCTCGAGGTTCTTTACGGCGGCGCCGTGAACCACGTTGCGCACCGCCAGCTCGACGATCTTGCCGCTCTTGGTGCGAGGAATGTCCGCCACCTGAAGGATCTTCGCCGGCACATGGCGCGGCGTGGTGTTGTCCTTGATCACCGCCTTGATGCGTTTTTCCAGTGCGTCATCCAACGCAAGCCCATCGCGCAGCTTGACGAACAGCACCACGCGCACATCGCCGCTGTTGCCGGGCGGCCAATCCTGACCGACCACTATCGCTTCGACCACCTCGTGCAGCTTCTCTACCTGGCGATAGATTTCCGCCGTACCGATGCGCACGCCGCCGGGGTTGAGTGTGGCATCCGAGCGGCCGTAAATGATGAAGCCGCCATGCACCGTGATCTCAGCGAAATCGCCATGGCACCAAATGTTGTCGAAACGCTCGAAGTAGGCGGCATGGTACTTGGCGCCGTCGGCATCTTTCCAGAAGCCGATCGGCATCACCGGGAAGCTGCGAGTGCACACCAGCTCGCCCTTCTCGCCACGCACCGGCCGACCTTCGTCATTGAAAACATCGACCGCCATGCCCAGGCCGGCGCACTGGATTTCGCCGCGATACACGGGCCCATTGGGGTTGCCGATGACGAAGCAGGAAATAATGTCAGTGCCGCCGGAAACCGAGGCGAGCTGGATATCCTGCTTGATGTTGGCGTAGACGTAGTCGAAGCCCTCTGCCACCAGCGGGCTGCCGGTCGAGAATACGGCGCGTACATGTTCGAGCTTGTGCGTCTGCCTCGGCTTGAGTTCGATCTTGGCGATGGCGTCGATGAACTTGGCCGATGTGCCGAAATGCGTCATGCGTTCCGCATCGGCATAGTCGAAAAGTACGCTGCCGCGTCCGACGAAAGGTGATCCGTCGTAGAGCAGCAGCGTCGCTCCGGATGCCAGGGCCGAGACCAGCCAGTTCCACATCATCCAGCCGCAGGTGGTGAAGTAGAACAAGCGGTCATCAGGGTGCACATCGCTCTGCAACTGGTGTTCCTTGATGTGCTGCAGCAGCACGCCGCCCGCGCAATGCACGATGCATTTTGGCACGCCGGTGGTGCCCGAGGAATACATGATGTAGAGCGGATGATTGAAGGGAAGCCGTTCGAAGCGGATTTCCCGCTCGTCGACGAAGGGAGCCAGGAAATCGGTGAGCGACACGCCATGCTTCACGGCGGCCAGGTCTGCGCCGCCACCCGCCGCAGTCCCCGCATACGATACAACGACAACCCGTTCCAGCGACGGCATGCGCGCGGCGATCTCGGCGACCTTGCCGAGACAATCGATGGTCTTGCCGTTGTACAGGTAGCCGTCGCACGCGAACAGCAGCTTCGGCTCGATCTGGCCGAACCGATCGACCACGCCTTGCACGCCGAAGTCGGGCGAGGCCGAGGAGAAGATGGCGCCGATGGATGCCGTGGCCAGCATCGCCACCACGGCAGCCGGCAGGTTGGGCAGGTAGGCGGCAACGCGGTCGCCCTTGACCACGCCCATGGCGCGCAGCGCGGCTGCAGTCTGCGCCACGGCGCGATACAACTCGGCGTGGCTGGCGCGGCCCTTGACCTTGTCCTCGCCCCAAAACACCAGCGCATCGCCATCATCACGCCGACGCAACAGGTTCTCCGCGAAACTCAGGCGTGCCTCGGGAAACCACCTTGCGCCGGGCATCTTCTCGCGGTCGATGACTACCGCAGAACCCATCTCGCCAAGCACTTCGCCAAACTCCCAGACCGACGTCCAGAACTCCTCCGGATGATCGATCGACCAGGCGTGCAATGTCTGATAGTCGGCGCTGGCGAGACGGCGATTCCAGCGTTTTCCGGCCGCCTTGGCGAATGCCGTGAGGCGCGTGCCGCCGATGCGCTGTGCGGAAGGCTGCCAGATTGGCCCGGTGGTTGTGTTCATCGTGGTCCTCTTGATTGAATTACAGGCAACTGGCACGCATCGCCTCGGGCAGCGGAATCGATTTCCCCGTGGACGGATTGATCCAGACCAGCTTGGCTGCCCCTTCGGCATAAACCCGGTCTTCGCCGACCAGTCGCATTTCGTAGTAGGTGGGCACGCTGCTGCGCCCCGGCGTCCCGCAAAACATGCGGCATTCGATGGTGCCCGGATAAGTGAACGGCACGAGAAAGGTGCAACTGGCGTTAACGATCACGGGGCCTTCCGTTTGCGTCCATGAAGTGCCAAAACCGAAAGACTCCAGCCATTCGATACGCGTCTGTTCCATGAAACGAAAATACACCGTGTTGTTCAGGTGCCCCATGGCGTCCTGATCGCCCCAGCGGATGGGCATCTGATTGCTGTAAACAAGCTTGCGGTGGTGTTCCATCGAGAGGATTTCAGGCGGGTTGGAAGATAGTTCAAGATTATAATCTGCCGATCAATTCAATCGATCGAGGTCAGCATGCAGCGCGAAGCCATGGAGTTCGATGTCGTCATCGTGGGTGGTGGTCCGGCCGGACTCGCTGCCGCGATCCGGCTGAAGCAGATCAATGCCGAAATCAACGTCTGCCTGATCGAAAAGGGCTCCGAAATCGGCGCCCACATTCTTTCCGGCGCGGTCATGGATCCGCGCGCGCTGACCGAGCTGATTCCCGATTGGCAGGCGCAGGGCGCGC
>JBIJDI010000131.1:0-6739 GCA_044344235.1 Sulfuritalea sp.
TCGTCGCGCAGGATGGGCCGCGCGTCGGGCAGCGCGGCGGCCAGCTTGATGGCGACGTTGCGCACCTCCTGCGGATTGGCCACCGACAACGCGATGTCGGTGTAGTGGCCGACGGGGTAGTCGAAGAAGGCGCGGAAGTTCTGCTCGCTCATCAGCACCAGGTCGGCGCTGACCAGTTCGGAGGCCTGCGGCAGCACATCGGCGACGATGAAGGTGTGCAACTTGCCCGAGTAGGAGCGAAAGGAAATGCCGTTGTCTTTGGCCAGTCCGCGCGAGCGTTCCAACGCCGGACCGACGACGATCTCGCCGGCAGCGGGCGCGTTCTCCGCCGGCACCATGAAGGTGTAGTTGGCCTTGGTCACCGCGTCGTAGTAGTAGCCCCAGAGCCGGCCTTCCATTTTCTGCACGCCCCGGATGCGCCCTATCCTTTCCATGTACCCGGGCGGAATCAGGTCGTGGCGGCCGGCCACCATGCGCTGCACGATCACCTCGGGCGAGGCCGCCAGCACGCGGGCCGCCTCCTGGCGCAGGGCGTGGGTGTAGAGCGTCACCGAAGCCAGCATGAACACCAATACGGTGTAGACCGCCAGCAAGCCGAGGTTGCGCGTCTTGCGCCGCGCCAGCGACACCAGGGTGAAGTCGATCAGGTAGCGCTGTTTGGTCAGCCAGAGTTTCATTTCGCCGTATCACCAACGCCGAGTTTTACCAGGCCGGCCGGCGGCGAGATCAGCGAGCCGGTGGGGAAATGCTCCAGCGCCAGCGGATGATCCTGGAAGGCGGAATGCAGGTCGGCCTGCGAGGGATGGCGCGTGTAACGGGCCTCGGTAAATAGTGCGAGATCGGTCAGGCGCAGTTGCGCCACTAGGCGCGTGCGTTCCGCCTCGTCGGCTCCGGCCGCCGCGCGCAGCCGCGCGGCATCTGCAAAGCAAAGCGCGAAGGCGCAGATCCCCGCGGCCAGTGTCAGGACGGCACGATCGGCGGGACGCATCACAGCAACTTGCGCACGGCCGCGACCACCTTGCCCGTGTCAACGCCAAGAGGCAGCAGTTCCATCAGTTTTCCATCCGGCCCGACCACATAGGTTTGCGAACTGTGATCCACGGCATAAGTTCCGTCGGGCCGCGTCGGCTGGCGCTGATAGCCGGCACCGAAGGATTTCGCGATGGCGGCGATTTCCGCGGGCGGCCCCACCGCACCGATCATCGCCGGATGAAAGTAGGCGACGTAATCCTTGAGGCCGGTCGGTGTATCGCGCTCGGGATCGACCGAGACCAAGATCATGCGCGTCCTCGCCCGCTCGGCCGGCTTCAGGGCATTGAGCGCCGCCGCACCCGCCGCCATCGAGACCGGACAGATGTCGGGGCAGTGGACGTAGCCGAAATAGACCAGCAGCACATTGCCGCGCAGGGCTTTGGTGTCGAGCGGCCCGGCCGCGCTTTGCAGGACGAAGTCGCCACCCTCCGGCCGCGCGACAAGCACGCGCTCTCCGGTACCGGAGTCGGAGCAGGCGGCAAGGAGCGTGAAGGCGAGCGCAGCGGCAAGTCCACGCAGCAACTGGCGGGTGGTTTTCATTTCACTCATTTCTCCGCGGCATTTCAAGGCAGCGGATGCGGCGCCTCGGAACAGCGCCCGCCGACCACAAAGGCCGGATCGGGACGGTCGATGCGTTTAGACGCGGTTGGCGGCGCGCATCAAGGCGCCGCGCAGGGCGATCGTCAGGCTGGAGCCGAGGCCAATGCGCTGCGCCACCGCCGGCAGAATGATCAAGGACGCCAGTGCAAACCCCGCGCCGAGCAGCAGCGAACCCATCTCGCTTTTGTCTGCCGCCGTATCCTGTGCGTTCTGTGTCATCGAGCATCTCCCTCAATTCGATTCGCGTGTGCGGAATCATAAAACGTCGCACTCGCAGCGCCCTGCGACATAGTGTCGCAGTTGAGGTCAATCGACGCCCTTCTTGATCGGCGTCAAGCGATGCCGATCTCCTCGTCGCCGAGGTAGCAGCCGGGATCTTCCGACCACGGATCGCCAGTCATCTGCTGGGCGCGCACCCGCGTGTTGCCGCCACAGATGTCGAAATGGATGCAGGCGCCGCAGCGCCCGCCGACCTTGCGCGGATGGGCCTTGAGCCCGGCCATCAGCGGGTCCGACGTATCCATCCAAATATCGGCGAAGGATCGTTCGCGCACGTTGCCCAGCGTGTGGTGCCACCACATCGTGTCGGGATGCACGTTGCCCAAATTGTCGATGTTGGCGACATTGATGCCGCTCGAATTGCCGCCCCACTGCGCCAGCTTCTTGCGGATGTGCTCGAGCTTTTCAGGAAAGCGCCGTTGCAGCCACGAAAGCAGATAGACGCCGTCGGCATCGTTGTTGCCGGTGGTGAATTCCTTTTGCAGGCCCCGCTCCTGGTAGCTCCAGCAGGTATCGAACAGCAGGTCCATGGCGTTGCGCGTCATCTGGTGCAGGGCGTCGTCCTTGCGATTCTTGTTGCCGCGCCCGGCGTAATTCAGGTGCGAAAAATAGAAGCGGTCGATGCCCTCGTCTTCGACCAGTTTGAGCAGGCCGGGCAGATCCTGAAAATTGTCCTGCGTCATGGTGTAGCGCACGCCGACCTTGAGCCCCGCCTCGCGGCACAGGCGAATGCCGGCCAGCGACAGATCGAAGGCGCCTTTCATGCGACGAAACTTGTCGTGCGTGGCGCCAAGACCATCGAGGCTGACGCCGACATAGTCGAAGCCGATTTTCTTGATACGTTCGCACATCGGCGCATCGATCAACGTGCCATTGGATGACAGCGCGGTGAAGAATCCCATTTCCTTCGAGCGCGCCGAAATCTGGAAGATGTCGGGCCGCAACAGCGGTTCGCCGCCCGACAGGATCAGCGCCGGGACGCGGAAGGCCTTGAGCTGGTCCATCACGCCGAATACTTCGGCGGTGCTCAATTCGCCCGCAAAATCCTTGTCGGCGGATATCGAATAACAGTGCTTGCAGGTCAGGTTGCAGCGCCGGATCAGGTTCCAGATCACCACCGGCCCCGGCGGCTCGCGCACCGGCCCGAGGGGCGTCGGCGCGGCGATTTCCTGCATGAACTGGGAGATTCTGAACATGAGCTAATTTACCATTCAAACGGTGGCGGCCGCTTTGACGGCTGTCAATCGATGCCAGCGATATCCCTACTCAAAACATGCCTTCACTTCATGCGCGGCTGCGGGTCCTGCAGCACCCGATGCGGGGTCGAAAATGGCGCCAGGCGTTCGAGGAAATCCAGCATTTCGAGCACCGGCGAATTGCGAAAGAAAGTCGCCATCGGGGTTTCCATCCAGATCCGGTCGGCGAACAGATAGACCTCGTGCGGCGTGTCGCCGAAGCCGTCGCCGTTGCGGTCGAAGCCCTGATAGTCGTCCCAGTAGTTACGGAGCCACTTGTTGGCGCTGCCCGCACCCGGCGCGCTGATCGCCACCGTGGTGAGGTTGTTTTCGAAACGGTTGTCGACGAAGCGATGGCCACCCTCCTCGCCGTAAAAGAACAGGCCGATGATGTTGTGCGCGAAGCGGTTGTTGCGCACTGTCAGAACGCCGACGGATTCCGGCGGCGCATCGACCCGGAGACCGACCGAGCAATGCAGCACCTCGTTGTTTTCGACCAGGGCGTCGTTGCTCTCCTTGAACACGATGCCACCGCCGCCGCCGGTCAGCGCATGGGCCACATGGTTGCCGCGCAGGACCAGATCCGGCGAGTAGAGCACGATGATGCCGGTGCCGGTATCCGACAGCCGGTTGTTCTCCACCAACAGGCGCGGCGAAAAAATGATGTGCATGCCGTAGCGGCCATCCGTGAAATGGTTGCCGGCAATCCGGTTGTCCGCCGAGTTGGCGAAAGTCAAATCGCGCGCCCGGGTGAAGCGGTTGCCTTCGACCACATTGTGCTGGCTGTACCAGAGCCGGATCGCGTCGCCACGCATGCCTTGATCGAGTTTCTTGCCGGTGACCCGGTTGCCCGTGATGCGCGAGCGCTTGACCTGCTTGAGGTGGATGCCGAACAGGACGTCGTCGAGCACGTTGTCCTCGACGCGATGATCGTCGCCTTCGAGCAGGATGCCGGCGTCGACGCTGTCGTGCGAGTCGCCGCTGCCGGTGAGGCGCAGGCCGCGCAGCGTGACGCCATTGGCGGCCACGGACAGCACGGTGCCCTTGCCGCTGCCGAGGATCAGCGCCTGCCCCCCGCCGTCGAGCGTCATCGACCGGTTGATCGTCACCGGACCGATGTAGGACCCCGGCGCCAGGCGCAGCGTGCCGCCAGCAGGAGTTGCATCGATCAGGGACTGCAGGGGCGCCGCCAGCGCCGGCAAGGCGAGCCAGGCAAACACCGCGAGGCCCAGACGCAGGGCTAGATTTCCGCTCATTGCATCACACCGGCGGCAGCCTTCAGATGGTGCGGCTCCACGGCAGGGCGAGCGCGATGGCGAGCAGCAGGCCGTGGGTGCTTGCGGCCAGGATGGTCAGCTTCAGCGCGGGCGTGAGTTCCGCCGGCTGCCCGGCGCTCGACCATAGCTGGCGTGTCGCGGCGATGCTGGCCGCAGCGGGCAGCAAGGCGACCAGGGCCGTCGTGGGCAGATGCCCCAGCAGCACCATCAGCAAGGGCCAACCGTATGCCAGGGCCGCAATCACCACGTAGCCCCAGCGAGCCTTGGCCACGCCCAACCTCACCACCATCGTGTTCTTTCCGGCGCTGGCATCGGCCTTCACGTCGGGAAACTGGTTGATGTAGAGCACGTTGGCCACCAGCAGGGAAAAGCCAAGACCGGCGGCGACGGGAACAAGGGCAAAGCCGTGGCGCTGTACGAAGTCGCTGCCGACAACCACCAGCAGCCAGCCCGCAGTGATGGCGAATTCGCCGAGGCCGCGACTTTGCAGCTTCAGCGGTGGCGCCGAATACGCCCAGCCGACCACCAGGCCGGCCAGACCGATCAGGATCAGGCCCGAGGCGCTGACGGCAGTCAGCCACAAACCCGCCGGAACCACCGCCGCCAGCAGCGAATAGCCGAATATCCCTGTGGCACGCAGCGACAGGACTCCGTTCTGGATGAAGCGGCTGCCGCCGGTAAAGGGAAACTGGCGCTCGGTGTTGGCCTCGTCGCAGCCCGAAAGCGCATCGTAGTAATCGTTGATGACATTGGCGCCGGCATGCGCCATCAGGGCGAAGAACAATGTCACCGTGGCCAGCGCCGGCCCGACCGGAATGGCGGAATATGCCGCGGTCGCCAAACCCAGCAAACAACCGACGAAGGTTACGGAAAGAAAGGCCGGTCGCGTTGCCGCGAAGTAACGCAGAAAAGGGTTGTGCAGCGCATCCAGGGTGGGTTCCATCGGCTTCGGCATGTCGGGCTTCCTCGGTCTATGTCCTGTTCATTTGAGCGCCGTCTCGCTGGCGGCTTCGATGTCGGCTTTCTTCATGGCCCCCAGCTTGCTCGCCACGATCTCGCCCTGGCGATTGATGACAATGGTGTATGGCAGGCCGGCCTTGGGGTTGCCCAGCGCCTGCATCAGTTCAATGCCCTTGTCCTTGGCCAGCAACACAGGGTAGTTCATCTCGTAGGCCTTCATGAAATCGCGCACCGATTCGGCCTTGTCTTCGAGGCCGATGCCAAGCACCACCAGCCCCTTCTTCTGGTACTTGTCATGGGCCTTGATCAGTTCCGGGATTTCGACGCGGCACGGGCCGCACCAGCGGGCCCAGAAATTGACGATCATGGGCTTGCCCCGATAGGTCTCGAGGGCGACGGTCTTCTCGTCGGTGCCGGTCAGCGTTGCAGCGAACAGCGGCGCACTTGACAGGCTTCCCGCCGCTGCTGCAGAAGCGCTGCAGCATACGAGGAGCAGGGCCAGCCAATGCTTCACGGCAGGTCGCCGCGACGGAACAACTGATAGCCGAGGGTCGCCGCCGCGATGCCGATCGCTGTCGGGTAGACCAAAGCGAACACCTTGTAGCCGGTGACACCGAACATGTCGAGGATCACGTAGGCCGATGGCCCCAGCACGATCAGTTGCGGATCGAACAAGGCCAGGGCGGCGGTGCGGAACACCTGCAGCGGGTTCGCCAGCGCCATCGTCACTGCCACTTCCGGCGAGACCTTGCCCTGGATCATCACGCCGAGCAGGATCAGGTCAAGGAACAGCAGCAGCGTCAGCCAGACGACGAAAGCGGCGCCTTGCGCCATGTCGGTGCTGCGCGCCAGCGCCGAGATCAACATGCCGATGCCGAGGAAGCAGGCAGCCATCACCGCCAGCAGCGCCGTGTAATACGTGAACATGCCCCAGGGTACTTCGATGCCGCGCACCAGGGCAATCAGCACCGCCAGCACCATGGCGCCGAACACCGGCAGGAAGATGACGATGTAGCGGCCAAGGATCTTGCCCCAGAACCACGCCGCCAGCGAGACCGGCAGCGACAGCAGATATTCATAGACGCCGGCCTCGCGATCCCCCGCAACCGAGCGCACGGTGGTGATGAGCACGAAGATCGGCAGGATCGCCATGGTGAGCTGGATGTAGGTGACCAGCAGGCGAGAGAGGCCGATGAAGCCGAGCACGCGCGACTCGGTCAGACCGAAGAGGAACAGCATGGCAACGATGCCGCCGAAGACCAGTGTGTAGACCTGGAACCAGCGCGCACGCAGCGATTCGACGATATCCAGTTTGGCAGTGAGCCAGAGTTGATTCATGAATTTTCCTTACTTGCC
>JBIJDI010000133.1:0-6712 GCA_044344235.1 Sulfuritalea sp.
CAAAAATGGCATTTCATCTTAGACAGGTCGATCATCTAGATGTAGAATGCGCGCGGCTTTGTGGCACTTCCGACCGACCGCCTGTTAATCCGTAGGTCCCTGGTTCGAGCCCAGGTCGAGGAGCCAGAATTTTTTTTGTTGCCGTTCTTGCACTTAGCCCAGCCATCGCGGTTGGGCTTTTTGCATTTTCGGGAGCCATCGGACTAAAAGTCCGGGGGTCGGTATAGGTCGGGGCCGGGACCACCGCGAATTCCATCGAGTTACCCGGTCAAGACCAATGTCAGAACTACTAATTTCCCGTCAATTCAACATGACCTCTCGCCCTGCCATTCACCGCATCAAATTCAGCGAAGTTGCCCTGGGTCAGCGCTTCTTTGACCCGATCAGTGCGGAATACTTCGTCAAGCAAAGCGACACTCTGGCCGCCATGGTCACCGGTATCGGCGACGGCACCGTGCCTGACGAATTCGAAGCTGACGACGTCGTAGGCATTGACCAGTAGCCTGCCGGGGATGAACCCCGAGGATCTGGAATTGCTGGTCAAGCGGGAGATGCCCTTTGGCAAGCACAAGGGCCGACTGATCGCCGATCTGCCCGGAAACTACCTCAACTGGTTCGCCCGGGAAGGCTTTCCCTCAGGAGAGATCGGCCGGCTCCTGGCCTTGATGCACGAGATCGACCACAACGGACTAACGGACCTCCTGCAACCGCTCCGGCAACGATCGGGGCAGTGAATTCACATGCCCATCGATAACCAGATCGAGATTCCGCAGTCGTTCATTGCCATGTACGTGACTCCGGGGCACAGCAGGCCCAACGCGCCGCAGGAGGTCGTTCTGGCGCGCTATGGGCAGTGCGAAGACATGGCCTGCGTGCTGGCCGAACAGGCACAGACACTGGCGTTCAAGGAAAACCTGACGGAACGGGACGTTCTGCTGCGCTGCCATCGAGGATTACTGGCCGAAGAATCGAACTTCACCGAGAATGAGTCCCGGTGGGTCATTCTCAGGCTGGCAGAACTGCTGGAATGGGCATCGCCGGAAACGGGTGACCAAGGCCTCTCGATGAGCGGCGACGGCCACCCATAGCACAGGGAAGGAACACGCAATGAGCCATGCTAAATCTCGTGAAATCGTCCTTGCCATCAAGGTCACGGAAGACCTGCTCAAGGGGCTCGACGGCTTGCGCGATGGCTGGCGGCGGGACCCGCACTCGGTTCCCCGCGGGCTGTCGTGCACGGAATCGAAAGAGGGTCAATTCGTGCTGATCGCCGCCGAATCGGTGTTCACCACGATCCCTGGCGCCTGCATCATCAAGGGCATCGGTGCCATTGAACTCATCGGCACCGAGCCCCTGTTCGAAGAAGGGGCCAGTTCGAAAACCCTGGTCCTGAGAAGCACACCCGAAGGCTGGAGATTCTCCGTCAAATATCTGCCGCCGATTGTTCGCGAAAGAAATACGAGGTAAGTGCGGGGACATCCCTGCAAGCATCAGTCCATGTTGATCATTCATCCTCGCGCCGCAAGACGGCTGCTCGCAGTATCTCTGTTCTGGCTCGCCACTGCACCGGTGAAGGCGGGGTAAATTTGGGGATGATTTCGATGGACATTGTTCTTGCACTGTCATGGTTGCATCGGGGAACATCATCGTCCTGCATCTCTGCGTAATCCACAGAATCTGTGGACAAGTCTGTGAGTCGATGCCTGAGATGACGGAACTGCCACTGACGAATTACTGTGGTCAATCTTTGCTCAGCCCTGCCCCTCCACAATCGCCAATAATCGCACCATGGAACGAAAGCCCCTGCCCCGTCATCCCGTCTCCTGCGAGTACAACGGCAAGACCCACCAGGGTATCAGCACGCCGAAGCATGAAATGGATATTGTCGAAGGACGCCTGAAACTGGCGAAGCAACATTCCGAAGGAGCAGGATCATGAGCCAAATCGAAAAGGGAAGCACCAACGTTTATGCCGATCTCGGATTGGAGAACGCAGAGGAAATGCTGGTCAAGGCCCAATTGGCAACCAAGATCGGCGAGATCATCAAGCAGCGCAAACTGACGCAGGCTCAGGCAGCCGAGGTATTGGGCATCCCCCAGCCCAAACTGTCCAACATGCTGCGCGGTCAGTTCCGTGGGATCTCGGAAACCAAAATGCTTGATTGCGTGACCCGCCTTGGGCGCAATGTCGAGATCGTCATCAAGCCTGCCTCACGATCCAAGACGCCAGCGCACGTTTCGGTGGTTTTTGCCTGAGTTGACTGGCGAACCCGGCCGACAACAGATGCTTCCCGGACACAGCTGATGGATAGGTTCGGACTTTTGGTTCGATTCGCTCCGACGCTGGCAAGCATAGCGGCTGCGACGTTCGGAAAAAGTTCGGCGCCATTGTTCGGAACTCGTTGTGCCGCATGGGACGCACGACGAACTTCGGTCATACCGAAAGGTTTGGTTCGGCAAAGGTTCGAATGCAAACGGCGGGCCACATGCCAGCCGAAAAATCGGTTACAATTCTTCAATCTTGACGCTAGGCTTTTATGCATTTGTCCTGCTGTTAGTCCGTAGGTCCTTGGTTCGAGCCCAGGTCGAGGAGCCAGAATTATTGTTGTGGTATCGTGCATTTAGCCCAACCAGCGTGGTTGGGCTTTTTGCATTTTGGCCACTTTTTGATCGAGCCCGTATGACAGCCCGCCCGACCCTTCACCGTATAAAATTCAGCGAAGTTGCACTTAACCAGCGCTTCTACGACCCCATCAGCGCGGAATACTTCGTCAAGCAAAGCGACACTATGGCCGCCATGGTCACCGGTATCGGCGACGGCACCGTGCCTGACGAATTCGAGGCTGACGATATCGTGGGCGTCGACCAGTAGCATTCCTCGAACTATCGTGCTCAGAAACGCATTTGCCCTGCTCACGGGCACGATCCTGCTGGTACTGGGCTTCATGTTTTCAGTGATCCTGTTTGCCGTGATCGCCGTTCTCGGCCTGGCGTTGTGGGGCTATGTTCGCTGGAAAACCCGCAAGTTGCGGCGCACCATGCAGGAACAGGCTCCAGATGGCCACGTCATCGACGGCGAGGCCGTGGTGGTAGAGGAATACGGCGTCACGACGAAAAATATGCTGTCCGGCAGCGCACCCCAACACCTGTCATCAACCCACCCAAAGGAACATCCATGAAGACTCTTGCCATAACGACCGCGGCGCTGTTTGCCGCATTCTCCCTGCAAGCCTCTGCGGCCGAACCCAAGGAAGCGAAGACGGCCTCCGGGATTGTGATCACCACCCTCAAGGAGGGCACCGGTGCCGGTCCCAAGAGCAGCGATACGGTAAAGGTTCATTACCGTGGCACGCTGGTCAATGGCAAGGAATTCGACAGTTCCTACGGGCGCGGACAGCCGAGCACGTTTCCGTTGAACCGGGTCATCCCTTGCTGGACTGAAGGCTTGCAGACGATGAAGATCGGGGGCAAGGCAAAACTGCTTTGCCCGCCCAATCTGGCGTACGGCAGCCGCGGCATTCCTGGCACCATCCCTGCGGATGCCACCCTGATTTTTGAAGTCGAGCTTCTGGAAATCATCAAGTAGCCACCTGACGCCGCCACCAGAGAAAGCAGACCATGAGCGCCCTGCCCAAGTGCCCCCAATGCAGCTCGGAGTTCGCCTACGAAGATGGCGACAACTTTGTCTGCCCGGAATGCGCGCACGAGTGGGCAAAACAGGCGGAGGTGAGCACGGATGAAGCACGCGTGATCCGTGACTCCAACGGCACCGTGCTGCAGGACGGCGACACCGTGACCGTGATCAAGGACCTGAAGATCAAGGGCTCGTCGTCGGTGGTCAAGGTCGGCACCAAGGTGAAGAACATCCGCTTGGTCGAAGGCGATCACGACATCGACTGCAAGATCGACGGCATCGGCGCGATGTCTTTGAAGTCGGAGTTTGTGAAGAAGGTTTAGGTGCAGTAGTTCCAGAACTGCTGGACGAGGGTCAAGATGTTCACGGTCAGTTGAGTTTTGCCAACAGGCGCAGTTTGTCTTCAAGATCGGGCAGCCGCGCCTGGCTGGCGGCATCGCCCGGCAAATGTCCAGGCAGGGCTTCGAGAAATGCCGGCGTTGCGAGCAGTCGCCCCACCCAGCCGCGCAGATAGTCTTTCAGATCGTCATCAAGCTGACGGCACTCGGCCATGAGTTCGTCGCGCCCGTCGATCACCGATATCAGATCGCCCAGATCGTGGCTGAAGAGATAGTCACTATTTCCGCGGTCGGCGAAAGCTTCGAATTTGGTCGCAACGAACACCGGCGCCGTAATCAGACGAATCACCATGCCACTCGGCAAGGGTGTTTGGCGGGCGGTCGCCAGCGCGAGGGGATACCAGCGGTTCGAGAAGCCCAGAATTTCCTTCAGGGTCGGCATCACATCGACCGTAACGGTACCGATGCGCCAGCGGCAGATCGGCGCATCCTTGCTGATGTCATTGACGAAGCCCTGCGCGCGCAAGGCTTTTTCCACATGCGCATAGTCGGCGCGGACTGTCGCCTGGACAATCAGGTCCACATCTTCGGTCGGGCGGATAGCCGGCTGCGCCGGATCAGTGATCAGCAGGCCGGTCACGGCACCGCCGACGAAAACCAGTTCTTCACGCAATCCGTCGCCGAGCCTGTCAGCGACCAGTTCCATCATCACCACGTTGGGATCGTTGGGGTTCATGACGCCAGACGCTCATCGAGCAATTGGATAGCGATGGCGCGTTCGCGCGGACTGCCGCCACGCACCGCGTCGAACAGAACCAGCAGTTCATACAAGGCGCGATTGCGCGTCGCGGCGTCGGGCACCGTCGGATACAAGGGATAGAACGCCGCGCCACGCACGCTACCCGCCTTGTGCGGCCATACAGGCGGCGGTTCGTTGGGCTGCATGATCAGGTCTTTCAATGGCGCCGCAGCGTAACTCGTCGGCATGCCGCGCGTCATTTCACCCCGCGTTGCGGGGAAGCAGTAGCGCGCTCCGTGCTGGACGAACATGCGTAGCGCCTCGCGCACTACCGTCGCCTTGCCCGCCGCATCCTTGCGCGCCAATTGCGCCGACGCCGCCCGCTCCAGCCCGGCATGAACCTCGGAAGCCGTCAGGCCGAGTTCGCCACCCAACGCCGCATAGGTCGGTGGTACGCCCTGTTCAAGCGACAGCCGCAGCAGAACCACCAGATCCTGGGGACGGAGCACGACTTGTGGATTCGACGTGGAGCGGTACATGGCGCCACCGTATTCGCTATTTGCAAATGGAGAATATACGGATACATTTACTTGAAAGCAATAGGTTAATGATTACTTTCTCAATTCGCGAAATGCGAAAACCGGCGCTGGCGGGACGGCGGATAACCATGACTTGTGCGCTCATGACCGCACAAGCTTGCGCTACCATAGCTACCTAAGTCCACGCCAACAGAAATAACCATGCGTCTCCATCTCCCCCGTTTCAACATCCTTGCCGCGCTTGCGGCGTTTGCCATTCTTTGCGGCCATGCGGGAATCAGCTTTGCCGCCTCGGCGGAAGAGCGGCGCGGCGAAATCCGCAAGATGCGTCAGCAAACCCTGGCGCATCTTTACAAAGTGCATCCAGCGGCGCGGCAGCACATCCAGAAGGCGGCGGGCTATGCGGTATTCAGCAACGTCGGCATCAACCTGATCTTCCTTTCGGCCGCGGGCGGTTCGGGCGTAGCTCATGACAACAAGACCGGCCGCGACGTTTTCATGAAAATGGTTTCGGGCGGCGTGGGCATCGGCCTCGGCGTCAAGGACTTCCGCGGCGTGTTCGTCTTCTCCAATCCCGATGGTTTGAAGACATTCATTAACAGCGGCTGGGAGGCCAGCGCGCAGGCCGACGCAGCGGCCAAGGCGGGCGAGAAAGGCGGCGCGGCGGCCGGTGCAATCACGGTGGCGCCGGGCGTCGACTTGTATCAACTTACGGAAAACGGGCTCGCCTTGCAGGCGACGATCCAGGGCACCAAGTATTACAAGAATGGCGATCTGAACTAGGCGGGGCTGAGCCAGACGGCAAGAAGCCCCTCGGCGCTGCCGCCAGAAGGGCTTCCTGCTCCCGCTTTAGCAGTACTTGTAATGCGCCCGCAAGCTGAAAATCAAATCGGCGCTGCCCATCGGGGCTTGAGTCCGGAAGACTCGAGGTCGAACGGTGAAACGCTAGGTCAAGGATGTTCTTTCAGCGCTAAGTTCCTCCTGAGTTTGCCCTCAAGTCGAACGCAAATTCACTGTATGCCTCGGCGCCGGCAATGTCAAATCCCGTTGGTGTCGATTGGGAGTACCATCGGTCCCGGCCTGCCAGTATCCGACCAGGATGGCAGATCCGGGCGATGCATTACCGATTCGGCCGCCTTGCAGAACTGGTCGCGTGTGGGGCCGATCCTCGCACTTCAAGGAGAACTCACATGGCCAAGGGTCAGGTACGCAGCAATCGCGAACAGAAAAAACCCAAGAAGGACAAGACCAAACCCGCCGTGCCGGCCCTGCCGTTTGGCGGCGCAAAGGGAAATTCATCCATCCCCACCCCGATCAAGAAATAGCCGTCCGCCCCCGGCGGCCCGGTCCAGCAATAGCGCACCGGCCATGTCTGCCCGCAGCAGGCCGCGTGGAAGCGGTGTGCTGCGAATCTGTAGTCTAATGTGGCCCCGCTTCAGACACGCACCATGGCCCTCAAATCG
>JBIJDI010000132.1:0-6712 GCA_044344235.1 Sulfuritalea sp.
AACACTTCCCAAACTGCGCCTGATCGCCGGGGGTCTGGATGCGGTCGACGAGTTTGATTCATTCTTTCAGGCTGACTTTGATTTTTTCCTCGGTCAGTTCGTCACCCGCAGGGAAAACTGGCATCCGCCCACGAACAAAATCAATCGCCTCCAGGTCATCAAGCTCCTCAACCTGTTGGGCAGCGAAGCCGAGATTGGAGTGATCGCGGAACAGTTCAGGCACGACCCGGTGCTTGCCTTCAAACTGCTGCGCTATATCAATTCGGCGGCCATGGCATTGCGCTCTCCCGTGGTGAACATGGACAAGGCGCTGATACTGCTCGGGCGGGAAAAGATCTACCGCTGGCTATCCCTGTTGTTGTTCGACTTCAAGGCACCCGGCCATGAGGAAAGAGTCCTGACCGAACAGGCCCTGTCGCGCGCACATTTCCTTGAAAATCTGGCTGGCCAGGGCAGCATGCCGGCGCAAACGGATGCGCTGTTCATACTCGGGTTGTTCTCCCTGCTCGACCAGCTCATGGGCCAGACGATGGCCGAATTGCTGGTGCAAGCCAAACTGCCCAAGGCGGTGCATGACGCTCTGGTCGGTCAGCAGGGCCCCTATCGCAATGCCTTGCTGCTTGCGATAGCAGCCGAAGGCCGGTCACCCCACGAGCTGGAACAGCAGGCGGCGCTGTGCGGCCTTGACGCACTTCAAGTCTCCCAATGCGTCGTCAAATCGCTGGCATGGGCGCATGAAATCTCCTCGCTGGACGCGGGGTAACCGGACCGTCGCGTCCGACGTCCCCGGAACGGCAACGGGCAGGCCTCAGCGCAATACCGGCTCTGCCAGCGCCACGGCATCGGCGGACCGGTAATTGTTGATCCGCATGGCGATCCTTTCGACTTCCTTCGACCACGGATCCTTGCCGAGTCGATTCGAATAATCCAGCAGCGAATCGACCACTTCAGTGTCGCTCCACCCCTGCCCGGCCAGCAAAGCCAGCGCGATGATGTCGGCCTCCTTGCGCTGCTCCGGAATCTTGCCCGATGCCATCAGGTCCTTGCCGAATGCGCCTGCGGTCGACGAAGCGATGAAGGCCACGCCGCGAGCAAGATTGGCGGGGGCAAGCACGAGTTGGGCGATGAGCGAGGAGATGATGGTCGCCGCGGATGTTTCATCATGGTGCCGGGCGATGACGTGCCCCATTTCCCTGGCGATCAGGTAGGCCAGGGTCTCCTCGTCGATCCGGGCCCTGCGCACTCCGCGATAGATCACGATGGTGCCCGAAGCATCCGACGAACTGCCGGCCTCGATCTTTTCGGCGACAACGAAGTCGAAGCGCGGAATGCGCTCCTTTAGATCGGGGTAGGTTTCGTACGCGGCAGTGGCAAGGCGCGTGCCGAGCCGCGCAACCTGGCGCTCAAAACCCTTGTCCACCTGACACTGAACACCCTCGCAGGAGGTGCCCACCGCCGACAGGGAAGCAAGCGTCAGGTTGAGGTCGATCGAGGAATACAGCGCACTGATCGGCTCCGGGACTGCCAACTGCGACCGCCCGCCGGGAGCGGTGCTGGCACAGGCGCTTAGCAACGCGGCGGCAACAAAGGGCAACAAAAGGCTGGCGATGCGGTGTGTCATGCAGTTCATGATCAAGATCCGTTGTTCGGGTTGATCGATTTATAGCGGCAGCAGATTTTCATCGCTACTGTCGCTGCTGCCCGACAGAGGCTGCGCGGCGCTTCTCGGCCTCGGCAATTCCGTTGCGAACCGAAACCGCCAGATCCGAATCGGCGGGAACCGTTTCGATGGCCTTGTTCCAGTAACGCAGCGCGTTTGCGAAGTCGCCGCGCCGGAAGGCCTCGGTTCCCGCCAGCGCCAAAGCCTTGGGGTGCGATGGATCAATCGCGAGCGCCTTCTGAACCAGCCGCACCGGCTCTCCCCCGAAACTGCCGGACTGGGTCATCGCCACAACATCGGCATAGTCCGCCAGCAGGCCGGCGTCCGGCGGAAGCAAAGCCACAGCCTTGCCGTAGGCACCGGCCGCGTCGTCAAAGCGACCCAGTGCCGCGTAAGACTTTGCCAGCATCTGCCAGCCCGGACCGTTGTCGGGTTCCTTTTGCAGGCGCGCGGCGAGCCGATCGACCATGGCCTGAACGTCGGGCGCCTGCGCGTTGGCAGGCGCATTTGCCAACGCGGGCGCAGCGTGGGATGCGACGGCCTGCGCAACCGGCTTTTCGGTGCCGCGCACGGCAAGATACAGCGAGGACAGCGTCACGCACGCCGCCAGACCGACCAGCGTCATGAGGCGGCGCGAATCGGTCGCGGCGGGCAACGGGCGGACCTCGTAATCGACCGGGGTCGTCGGGATGGCGTCGTTTGCAAAGGCGCGGTTCATGGTCTTTCTCCTAGTAGCTGAGGGGGTTGTGATTCTTGCCGTGGCACGTCAGGTAGCAGCTGCCCTTATTCGTGCCGTTCGACACGAACTTGAGCTGGCCGCTGGAACTCGGCTTGTTGATCGTGGTGTCGAAGTTGATCAGCTTGCTGTTGTTGGTGGCATTGCCCTGGGTCGAACTGATGCCGTGCGGGTCGTGGCAGGCGTTGCAGGGCGTGCGTTCGCCGCTGATGTGCTTGCTGTGTTCCTTGAACGTGTTGTCGCTGAGAATGCTGGTGCGGCTGTGGCACTTGTAGCAAAGCGCATAGTTGGCAGCGCTCTCCGGCGTCCGGTCGGCCTTAAGGTACTGGCGTTCGAGCAAGCTCGGGTAGTTCGAGCCGTGCGGCCCTTTCGGACCGACGCCGCCGGCCCCCGGTCCAGAATTGTTGTTGTGGCAGTCGCCGCACTTCACGGTGCTGGCCGTGGTCCACGGCGCAATCAGACTGGGCACATTGGGGTTCTTGCCGGGACCGACGACGGCATGATGCGACGGATTGGTGGTGGCGAATTCGAGCCGCGCGTTGGTCTGCACGATCTGGCGCGTGGTGCGCGGCGCAGGCTGGTTGGGACTGTCGGCGTGGCAGCGGAAACATATCTGGTACTCCGCCGTCGCCGGCTTGACTTCAGTGCCGCCGCTGTTGACGCCGCGCACGCCGGCCAGCGAGCCGGGCAACAGCCCGGCGCTGCTTTTGGTGGCATGCGGGTTGTGGCAGTCGGCACACTCGACGTGCCGTGCCTGCACCACCGCGGGCTCCGCTGGATCATGCACGCCAGTGCTTGCGGCCACCGGATGGACGGAACTCTTGCCGATGAATTCGGCCTGCACATTTTTCGCCGCGACATTGCCGTTGTGGCACGAGTAGCAGTTGCTTTCCTCGGCGGCGTTGTTGAGCAGCCATTTTTTTCCGCCGGCGGTGTGCGGACGATGACAGCTTTCGCAGGCGTTCGCCGCGACCGTGGTGCCGGTCGTGTGCGGCCACGGGTTGGTGCCGGCGCCGTTCCAGGTCTTGGCCGACAACTTGTGGTCGCTGCTGTTCCAGTAGTTCTTGACATGACAGGTCTGGCACAGCGCCGAGGCCTGGTTGGACACCACCAGAAACTTGCCATTCGTGTCGTCGTGCGGATCGTGGCAGGAGGTGCATTGCAACTGGCCGCCGGCATCGAGCTTGACCTTGCCGGTGAGCGTTGCCGGGTTGGCCAGTTCGCCGCGCGTGGCGGCGAGCGTGGCGGTGTAGGCGAAGGAGATCGGGTGGTCGTCGGACAGGTCGCTGCCGAGCTTGCTGTTGCCGGCCGGCATGGTGGTCACGCCACCGCTCATGCCGATGCGCGTGCCGCGGCTGAGCACATCGCCGAGCGCGATGGTGCCGTCGTGGCAGGAGAGGCATTGCAGGGAGGCCCCGGTCGGCTGGCCGGGCCGGGCGATGGACGTCGAACTGGTATAGGGCGTGTAGCTGGTGCCGGGATTGTTGCGGTTCCACAGCGGCGCGATGGGCGAGGCGTTGTGCGGGGCGTGGCAGAACAGGCAGCTTTGCGTCTCGGACGCGGCTTTGACCGTTCCCGGACCGCCCACCGAGAGGTTGTGCTTGCTGGTCGCCAGTCCGGCGCATGCTGGCAGCGCCAGCAGCAACACGGCTATCGCGAACAGGCCACGCTTCATGTCGCCCCTCCGATGTAGCGAAAGACCTGGATGCGCTGGTTGTACGAATCAGCGATGTAGATCAGGTCGCCATCGTCGTGATCGATGAAGATGCCCGTCGGCAGCCAGAATTGGCCGCGCTCCTGTCCGCGCTCGCCGACCGGCAGCAGCAGGCGGCCCGCCGTGTCGAAAATCTGGAAAGCATGGAACAGCGCGTCGACGACATAGACGTGGCCATTGCGGTCGGTCGCCACCCCCTTCTGGCGCGCGGCATCGCCCGTGCCGTCGCCTTGGCGGCCAAACTTTCCGGCAAACTGGCCGCGCGCATCGAAGGCCTGAACGCGGAAATTGAGCGAGTCGGTGACATACAGGCGGCCCTCCGGCGTGCGCCAGAGGTAGGTCGGATAGTTGAATTCCCCGTCGCCGGTGCCGCGCCGGCCGATGCTACCCGCCAGCGATCCATCACGCTCGAAGATGTGGATGCGATGTTCGGCCGTATCGGCAACATACAGGCGGCCATTGGTGAGGTCGAACGCAATGCCGGTCGGCTGCGTCAGCTTGACGTCGAGCCGTATCGCCAGCGCCGACTTTGCACCGGGGCGAATGACAAAGATCTGCCCCAGCTGCGAGTCGGCGACGTAGACCTCGCCGGCGGCACCACGCGCGAGCCCCACCGGCGATGGCAGCGGAGTGTCGTCGCCGGCAATGATCAGGGCGTAATCGCCACCCGCGGTATCGAAGCGGTGCACGCCCTTTGCCCCCGGATCGGCGACATAGATGATGCCGCCGCTGGTTACCACGGCCATCGGCCGGCGGATGCGCGTTTCCGCCTCGCCGAACAGAAGATCCTTGAGCCGCTCGAAGAAGCCCTTGTCGATACCGAGATCGGCGGCACGCTCTAAGGTCTTGACGAATTCGACGCGCGGCTGCGCCGGCGCATGCGGCCACACCAGTTTCTCCTGTTCCTGTCCCGCCCAAGCAGGCACAGCGACACAGACAGCCAGCAAGAGGGCAATGCGGAACAGGCACGCCATCATCAGAAATCCCTCTTGGCGAGGAACTGGAAGGTGGTGCGATTGCGTTCGACGCCGCCTTGTATTTCACGGGTACGAATCAGGCTGGAGGACAAGGTGAATTTGCGCTCCTGCCATTGCACGCCGATCGTGCCGTCGCTGCGGTGCCGCGGAATGAGTCCGGCATCGTCGCGCTCGGCGCTGAGAGCGGCGGTCAGATCGATGCCGAACCAGTGCCGCGACCAGTAGCGCAACTCGTAGCCACGCACGTCGGAATTCTGCGCAGCGACGGAGTATTCGATGCGCGAGCGACGCAGCGAAGCGCGAAGATTGCCAAGGCCGAACAGCGGTTCATCGGTCTGGATGTACAGATCGTCAGCCATGCGCTGGTAGGGCGACACTGTCTCGTGCCGATTCTCGAATTCGATTCCGCCGCCGATGGTGATCGACAGTCCGGGATTGAACGGCAGGTCGGCACGCAGGCCGTAGGTGGAACTCCTCACGTCGTTGAGCGGGAAGCTCGGCGAACCGGACACCAGACGCGGCGCGGAAGTGAAATAGCGGAAATAGCCGTTGGCGTAGCGCGAGAGATTCCAGTTCAGGTTGAGGGTCTGGTCGATCTGGTTGTAGGCGTAGGTGCCGCCGACGTCATAGGCGTAGTCCACCAACAGCGGCTCGCCGTCGAGGATGCGTCCGCCGATCAGCCGCTGCACCCGCGTTTCGGTGCCGACAACGGTAAGCAGGTAGTCGACGCCGGCGACGAAGATCTGTGTGCGGCCGGCATTGCTCACCACCGGCGTTCCGGCAACGACATGGGAATGGGTGAGAGCGATGGTGGCCACTCCGCTCAAGGTGATGCGCTCGCCGAGAATGCTGGTCTGCGATGACTGGGCCTGCTGCGCGCGACTGTCGTAGCGGACGCCGTAGCCGACCTGACCGACGCCGATCGGCAGCGGCTGCTCGTAGCGGAAGCTGCCATCGACGCCATGCGACTGGGCGACGAACTGCCGTGTCTGGTTGTTGTCGCCGCGCACGCCGAGGTTCGTTTCGAGACCGGTCATGGGCCAATAACTCAGCCCGGCGGAATCAGCCAGGCATCCCCGTCGCTTCAGTGTCCGTCGCGCTGCGCCCGCCGCCTGTCCTGCCTTTGTTCGGAGTGGCGGAAAGCATCGCGAACTGTTTCCATCAGTTCGGTGTCATCCCACGGTTTGGTCAGGAAGGCGAACAGTTCGCCGCGATTGACTGCGGTGGTGACTGCCTTGAGATCGGTATAGCCGGAGAGCATCATGCGCACAACGTCCGGATACATTTCCCGTACCTTGCCCAGAAACTCGCCGCCATTCATTTCGGGCATGCGCGCGTCGGATATGACGACATCGACTACGTTGTTCGCCAGCAGATTGAGCCCCTCCAGACCGTCGGCGGCGGTAAGAATCTTGTAGCCTTCGCGCCGGAACAGGCGCTTGAGCGAGGAAAGAATTCCCTGCTCGTCGTCGACCAGCAACAGGGTGCGGTTCGACGCCGGCTCGGTGGCGGCGAACTCCAGCTTGCGGTGTTCGCGCAACATCTGCTCGAATTCAACCGCCCTGACCGGCTTGCTGAAATAGTAGCCCTGCATTTCATCGCAGTTGTGCCGCCGCAGAAAATTG
>JBIJDI010000134.1:0-6706 GCA_044344235.1 Sulfuritalea sp.
CACGGTCACACGCTTGAGTTTGCCGCACAAAAACTCCCAGAAATTCGGCGCGCCATCCGGATAGACGATGGTGACGTCCAGTATGGCCTGAAAGCGGTCGCCCATGGCGTTGAGCGCCAGTGCGATGCCGCCGGCCTTGGGCTTGAGCAGATGGCGATAGGGCGATTGCTGGCGCTGATGCTTGACCGGTGTGAAGCGCGTGCCTTCGAGAAAATTCATGACACTGGTAGGAATCAGGGCGAACTTTTCGCAGGCGCGACGGGTGGCCGCCTGATCCTTGCCGCGCATTTCGGGATGCAGCTTGAGGTAGTCCTCGCTGTGGCGGCGCATGAAGGGGAAGTCCAGCGCCCACCAGGCCAAGCCCATGACCGGCACCCACTTGAGCTGGTCCTTGATGAAGAACTTGAGCAGCGGGATGCGGCGGTTGAATAAATGTTGCAGGATGAAGATGTCGGCCCAGGTCTGGTGATTGCTGTTGACCAGATACCAGTTGTGCGGATCGAGGCCGGCGATGCCTTCGACATCCCATGCAGTGCGCTGGGTCAGCGCCATCCAGCCGCTGTTGCAGGAAATCCACACCTCGGCAATCGCCACCAGCACCGGATCGATCAGCAGGCGGATGACCTGGAAGGGCAGGATCAGCTTGACGATCGCGAACAAGAGCAGGATCGGCACCCAGAACAGCGCGTTGAGCGCCAGCAGCAGCGAGGCGACCAGACCGATCAGCGGCGCCGGCAGGAAGTTCAGCATGACTGCCTCAGAGCTTGTGAAGAAATCGTAGCGAGCGGGCCGCAGCGGGGTGCGGCCGGAGCGCAGCTACCGGAATGTACGCGTTTGTACATGAGGATAGCGAGCACCGCCCAAGCCCCGATCCGGCACGCGCAGTAGATTTGTTCGCAAGCTCTCAGCGAGGGGTCATCGGCGAATAGTTTTTCCGCAGGATGTTCTTCTGCACTTTGCCCATGGCGTTGCGCGGCAGTTCGTCGACCAGATAGACCCATTTGGGCACCTTGAAATTCGCCAGCTTGTGCTTGATGGCAGCGATGATACCGGACTCGGTGAGCGCCGCTCCGGCCGCATTCTTCTGGCGCACCACCACCGCCGTGACGGCCTCGCCGAAATCGGGATGCGGCAGGCCGATCACCGCCGACTCGACCACGCCCGGCATGGCATCGATCAGCTCCTCGATCTCCTTCGGATACACGTTGAGTCCGCCGGTGATGACCAGATCCTTCGAACGGCCGCTGATCGTAACGTAGCCCTCCGCATCGACGCTGCCCATATCCCCGGTTTTGAAATAGCCGGCGGCGGTGAACTCCTCTTTGGTCTTCTCGGGCATACCCCAGTAGCCGACGAAGACATTGTCGCCCTTGACCTGTATCTGCCCGACCGCGCCGGGCTTTGCCGCCGCACCGCCAGCGCCGACTATCTGCAACGAGGTCCCCGGCAGCGGAAAGCCCACCGTGCCGCCACGCCGCTCTCCTTCGTAGGGGTTCGAGGTGAACATGCCGCCCTCGGTCATGCCGTAGCGTTCCAGAATCGTATGGCCGCTGCGCGTCTTGAATTCGTCGAAGGTTTCTTTCAACAGCGGCGCCGAACCGGAGACGAACAGCCGGATGTTGCGGCAGGTTTCGCGACCGAAGGCGGCATCGAGCAGCAGGCGCACGTAGTAGGTCGGCACACCCATGAACACCGTCGATTGCGGCAGCAGCTTCATGGCGCGGCCAATATCGAACTTTGACTCGAAGAACATCGCCGAACCATTCAGCAACACGCAATGGCAGGCGACGAACAAACCATGCACATGAAAGATGGGCAGCATGTGCAGCAACACGTCGCCGGGCTGGAAGTGCCAGTAGGCGTGCAGCGTCTTCGCGTTGTGGGCGAGATTGCCGTGCGTCAGCATCGCGCCCTTGGAACGCCCGGTAGTGCCCGAGGTGTAGAGGATCGCGGCGAGATCGGCGGTGGTTCGCACCACGGTGGCGAAATCGTCCGCCTGCGGTGTCGCGGCATCGATCAGCGAACCGCAGCCGTGATCATCAAGCTCCAGAACGTGGGGCACGCCGGCCTTCGCCGCCAGCTCGTCCGCGAGCGCGCGCTGCTGCGGCCGGCAGACGAACAGGCCGGGTTTCGCATCGCTGAGAAAGAACTCCAGTTCGTGGCGCTGATAGGCCGGGTTGAGCGGCAGGAAAACCATGCCGGCGCGAATCGCGGCAAGGTAGAGCACCAGCGATTCCGGCGTCTTTTCCACCTGTGCCGCGACGCGGTCGCCGGGCTTCAAACCCAGCGCCACGATCAGGTTGGCCAAGCGCCCCGAGGCGCGCTCGACGTCGCCGTAGGTCCACACCCGGCCGGCGGGCAGGATCATGCAGGGGGCGGCCGGGTCTTTCGGATAATGCGCGGACAGCAGCGAATACAGGTTCTGGTTCATCGATCGAGCACGTTCATTTGACATTGTTCGGCAGCCACAGGGCGATGTCCGGAAAGAAAGACAGCAGCACGATGGCCAAGATCATCAGGCCGATGAAAGGCAGCGTGCCCCAGATGATGTCCTTGAGCTTGATGTCGGGCGCAATCGAGTTGATGACGAACAGGTTGAGCCCGACCGGCGGATGGATCAGGCCCATTTCCATCAGGATGGTCATGATCACACCGAACCAGACCAGGTCGATGCCGTGGGCTTTCAGCGCCGGCAGGATAATCGGCGTCACCATCAGGATGATCGCCACCGGCGGCAGGAAGAAGCCGAGCACCACCAGCAGGATGTTGGCGGCGACGAAAAAACCCCATTTGCCCAACGGCAGACCGACCATCCAGGCGGCGACTTCCTGCGTGATGTGCAGGTAGCTCATGACGTAGGTGTAGAGGAAGCTCATGGCGATGATCATCATCACCATGGTCGATTCGCGCACCGTGCCGCCGAGGATGGCCTTCATTTCGGTCCAGCGCCAGCAGCCGTAGATCATCATCACCATCAAGAGCGAGGCGAAGGCGCCGATGCCGGCGACTTCCGAAGGCGTGGCCCAGCCGCCATAGAGCGCCACCATGATGATGACGATGATGGCGATGAAGGGCGCCAGCCGCGGAATGGTCTCGAACTTTTCGCGCCAGGTGAAGCTTTCCTCGAACAGAATTTCCTTATTGTCACCTAGCAGGCGTGCGCGTGCCTGCTCGCGACGGAACTGGATCACCACCCAGACGATGAACAGGCCGGTGAGCAGCAAACCGGGACCGACACCGGCCATGAACAGCTTGCCGATCGACTGCTCGGTGACCACGCCGTAGAGGATCAGCGTCAGCGAAGGTGGAATCAGAATGCCGAGCGTGCCGCCGGCCGCGATGATGCCGGCCGCCAGTCCCGACGAATAACCGCGCTTGCGCATTTCTGGAATGCCCGACGAACCGATCGCCGAACACGTCGCCGGGCTCGATCCGCACATCGCGGCGAACACCGAGCAGGCCATGACGTTGGCCACGCCGAGGCCACCGGGAATGCGTCCCATCCAGCGATTGAGCGAGGCATACAGATCGCCGCCAGCGCGCGACTTGCCGATTGCCGCGCCCATCAGCACGAACAACGGAATGGTCAGCAGGACGAAGTTGTCGAGTTCCGAATACAGGGTTTCGGCCACTAGCCCGACCGTTTCCGCCGGCATGTAGATCAGCATGAACAGCAGTGCCACGCCGCCGACGGCGAACGCGATCGGCATGCCGGAAAACAAGGCAACGAAGGTTGCAATTCCAAACAGAATACCGACCTGCAGCGTGCTCATTCCTCGTCCTCGCGATGCCGGTGAATATGCTGGTCGCCGAGCTGCACCAGCATCTGCAGCGAGAGCATGGTCATGCCCAGCGCCATGAACAGGTAGGCTGGCCACAGTTTGGGCGCCCAGGCCGTGTTGCTCATCTTGCCGTCGCTCCAGGCTTCGTGGAAAAACTTCCAGGCGTGCCAGGCGATGAAAATGCAAAAAGCCATCGACAGGATGTCGCCGGCCACGCCGCGCCAGCGATTGGCCCGCTCGGACAGCAGGACATCGAGCACCTCGATGCCGACGTGGCCGCGCGAGATTTGCGTGAAGGCCGCGCTCATGAAGGTGGCGACGATCAGCAGCATGATCGACATTTCGATTTCCCAGTCAGTCGGCCAGTTGAGCCAATAGCGCACCACTACTTCGAAGACGAGGACGCCGCTGCAGATCACGATCAACACTCCCGACACATAGCCGGTCAGGGTGTTGAACGCAGTGACCGCACGGCTGAACTGCCGCCAGACGCCGAGCATGGTCTTACTTGACCGCGACGGCCATGTCGAACAGTTCCTTGCCGCCCTTCACCTTCTCTTCAAAGTCCTTCCAGGCCGAGGCCTTGGCCACTTCGCGCCATTTGTCGAAGGCCGCCTGGTCCATGTCGACAACCTTGCGTCCGGCCTTGCTATAGACCTCGACCACGCGCTCGTCGTCGATCTTGGCGGCCTCCATGCCGAACTTCTCCAGCGAGGCGCCAACTTCCATGACGATCTTCTGCTGCGCCGGCGTCAGCGCGTCGAAGGTCTTTTTCGACATCAGCAGCGGCTCGAACATGAACCAGAAGGAATGCTTGCGCCCGGCGGTGAGATGGTCCGAAGTCTCGTGCAGGCGGAAGCTGATCAGCGAGGTGCTCGATGTGATCGCGGCATCCAGCACGCCGGACTGCATGGCGCTGTAAATCTCGTTCGACGCCACATTGGTCACGGCGCCGCCGGCGGCCTTGATCATCAGATCCACCTCGCGGCTGCCACCGCGCACCTTCATGCCCTTGGCGTCGTCGGGGCTGACCACCGGCTTGCCCTTGGCGGCGATGCCGCCGGCCTGCCAGACCCAGGTGACGATCTTGACGTTGCGCTCGTCGAGCAGGCGCGTCAGTTCCTTGCCGATCGGCGCGTCCTTCCAGCGCAGGCCCTGCTCGTAGCTGGTGATCAGGGCCGGCATCAGGGTCAGGTTGGCCGCGGGAAATTCGCCGCCGGCATAGGCCAGCGGATACAGCGCCATGTCGAGCGCGCCGGTAGACAATGCCTTGTATTGCGGCACCGGTTTCATCAGCGAAGCGGCCGGGTAGATCTCGAACTTGAGTGTGCCGTTGCTTTTCTTTTCCACCTCGGCGGCGAACTTGCGCACCAGTCGGTCACGGAAATCACCGTCGTCAATGGTGCCGCCGGGGAACTGGTGTGAAATCTTGATCACCTTGGCCTGGGCCAGTACCGGTGCGCTGCCGAAGCTCAGGGCCAGAGCGCCGATTGCAGCCAGAGTGCCTTTCAGAAAATTGCGTCGCATGGTTTCTCTCCTCGTTTAATTTTGTTTCTGCCGCGCCAACCGCCTGACGGCGGCCGACGTGGCGACGGTGCCCTCGCGGGCGAAGTTTTCGACGTTCTGTTCCAGATCTTCAGTGTCGTACAGGTAATTCACCATGACGCCAAAGGACTGCTTGAAGCCCTTCGGCGAGGCATCGCCCATGGGATTGATCCTTTCAAGACGGGCGCCGTTACCCAGGTGAAAGCGCGCAACGGCGTCCAATGGCTGCCGGCCATCGCCGCGGCTTGATTTGGCCAGCGTCAGGTAGCGCGCCGCGAGCTGGGACAGTGATTCATTGGTGTTGCGCGCCACGGCGCGATCTTGTGCCCATTCGCCGGCGGCAAGCTGCGCGGCATCCAGTTCGAGCCCGGCTGCGGTTAGCTCCTGCGGGCTCTTCCTGGCCCAGGACGAAAATCCCGGCAGCGGCGACAGCGTGGCGAAGTGGCGCAGCTTGGGGAAGTCGCGTTGCAAATCGTCGATCACGCGCTTCAGCAGAAAATTGCCGAAGGACACGCCGCGCAAGCCTGCCTGCGTGTTCGAGATCGAATAGAAGATCGCCGTGTCGGCACGGCGTGCGTCGAACACCGGCGCGTGCTCGTCGAGCAGCGCCTGCACGCTGCCGGCCAGGTGATCGGTGAGCGCCACCTCGACGAAGATCAGGGGTTCCATCGGCATGCGCGGATGGAAGAAGGCATACAGGCGACGGTCCGAATCGAGCCGGTTCTTGAGGTCGGTCCAGGAGCGGATTTCATGCACTGCTTCATACTCGATCAGCTTCTCCAGCAGCACCGCCGGCGATGCCCAGGTGATGCGCTGCAACTCGAGGAAGCCGACGTCGAACCACGCCGCGAGGCGCGACTCGAGCTCACGATCCAACGGCGCCAGTTCCGCATCTTCATCGAGGTAGCGCAGCAGGTCGGCGCGCAGATCGACGAGGAACTTGACGCCCTGCGGAATGGCGTTGAACTGGGTCAGGATACGGATGCGCGCCGAACGCAGGGCCGCGCGCAACTCGGCCTCGGCGTCCCATTGGCGCTCGCTGCCCACCGCTGCCTGATAGGCCTCGTGGGCTGTCGCCACGCGCTCCGGCTCCGGCCCGAATCCCAGCGAAATCAGGCGCAGGAAAGCATGGCGCCCGATATCGTCGAGTTCCAGATAGGTTTGCGCCAGGGCCGCCGCCCGGGTGCGCGCGGAAACTTCGCCGCCGCGCGCCTCGGCGCATTCGGCGAGCTGCCGGCGCCATTCGTCGAGATGCTTCGGCTTGACGCTTCCCGCCGTTACCTGCCCGCGAAGCGGAGTTCCAGGTACGCAGGGCGCGCCAGCGCCGACTATTGAGCGCAGACGCTGGACCAGTCCGTCAACCATCGACAGTCTCCGGC
>JBIJDI010000136.1:0-6568 GCA_044344235.1 Sulfuritalea sp.
AGTCTTGAGCGCCCATTCAGGCTAGAAAATGGCGGAATCCCTTGCCAGCGGCTGCTCTGACTGAAAACGGACCTTTGACTATGGCATGGTCAATGGTCGGTCCACTCAGTTTTCTGTCGTTCAGCCCTGGCTTGGTCGGGTCGTTCTTGCGTGTTCTTTTGCCGAGGATGGGGGCTTCAGAGGGGGAGGTAGATCACTGCCGGAAAAACTGTTGCAGCCTCTACCAATACCAACCACTCAAGATTGCGACGCTCCAGCACACCCGCGAAGTGGAGAATCAGAATAGTTATGGCGACCACGTAATAGATGAGAAACAACATTTGTATTTACCGTCTAACTCCGGCTACATTTCTGCCCATGGCCCACGAGACGAGCGTTGCCGCTGCTTTGGTGACGCTGAACTACGCTTTCCCTGCCTTCACCAGTTCCAACAACAGCTGCTTCGCCAGTTCCTGCGGCTCCATGGTGCCAACCTGCTTGCTCTTGCCACCTCCGCCAGTTGCCACGGTGAGGATCTTCCCGGCGACCCAGTAGGTGCCCTTGTGGGTCTTGCCATCGCTCTCGCAGGTGATCGGGTGGCGGGGTGGCGGGGTGTCTTTCATGGCTAAATTATGGCCTTCAATCCGCCAAGAAACGGAACTGGTCCCGGCTGTGGCCACCGAAGAATATCGTATCGCCAGGACTCAGTACGACCTCGCTCACCGGCGAGTCGATTTGGGCATTGAGAAAAGTTCCGTTGGAAGATCTGAGGTCGCGCAGAATCGCTTTGTTGTCGATGATGCCGACCCAAGCGTGGTGGGCTGAGACCCGAGGATCGTCAAGGATGATAGCGTTTTGTGGGTCGCGCCCCACGGTAATGCCTGCCGCTGTGACGGGAAATATATGTCCTTTTTGGGTTCCACCAACGCAAACCAACCTAGCGATTCCTGTCGTTGGAAGCGTGGCCTCGGTACGGTTCTGCAATACAGAAGAGGTGTGGGTTGGAACTCCCCGAGCCAGGATTCGCGTGGCGTTGGGATCGAACGGGGCTTCTTGAGGACTTGCTTTCGGGATAGTGCTGGTGACAGCCGTAGCGGCGGATTCCGCTGCTGCATTAACTTTCTGACGTGAGTTGCGCCGACGCGCCGACATCACACTCACCCCAACACCGATCAAGACCAAGGCGAGTATTCCCCAGAAAATGTACAGTTTAAGCACGTACCGCCCTCCCGATGTCGGCCAAACAACAGCGCACTACCATACCCTTTCATCGTGCGGTCCATGAGAACCAGCCTTGTCTTGCGTCGAAGGAGCTTCAGCAAGTTTGGTTCGCCCTTCATCCCGAGCAAGGATTTCCTCGGTGAGCGCCAGAAGCTCGTCGCCGCTCGCTAGCTTCAAGCGGCGCTGCCAGTCTGCCAAGTCAAAACGCTTCGTATCCATTGCCACACTCTATTCTGAGCAGCGAGCACTACTCTGGGTTCGCTTCCGCTAATTCCGTATAAATATCCAAGTAACCGTCGAGTAGATCAAGCTTGGTAAGCATCATGTCGTGCATCCTTTTGCTTGATCGAATGCCTGGAGCTGAACCATAGCGCATCGCATCCAAGTCCATCTGCAAACTGACCAGATCTTCTGGTTGCCTTGCTCTTTTGACCAATTGATGAATAAGTGCCTCACGACGACGTGCAAATTCCGCAGGATTTGTGGCGGCCAGCCTGGCCATTTCATCAAAATCGAAGGCGAGATGACTCAGAATTTCCATCTGCGTTGCCTATCGAGCTAAAGCCTTCAGCCACTCTGTGTACTGAATGCTGTACCGTTCCCTGAAGGTTTCCGAGCGCGCAGCGAGATATTCAATAAGCTTTGCTTGCAATTGTGCTGCCGACTTTTTGCAATTGTCTTTCGTATACTCGAACCATATGAATTCCTCTGGCAGCCATTTTGTCGCTCGCCGAACTTCTTCCGTATAGCCGAGCGCACTGTAAAACTCGTTCAAATCGCTGATGAAATGAATCTTGTCATCGCCTACAGTGATCCAACGGTACTGAGGACTATAGGTCGATGCAAGGTGGTATTGGACGCACGGTATCGGTGGAACTGTCGAACCATCCATCTATGTTGGCTTCGTGCCTTTCGATTTAGAAGTTGTCCAACGATCTAGGCGGTAAGGCGGTTTCCACCTATCTCCAACTGCAGCGTGCCTGAGCCGTCGCCGCTTCCGGTCCATTAGTTCTTGCATACTGCGTGGCGATTATTGGTTGCACTCTTGGGGGAGTCAACGACTACAAGTCCTCCTATTTTGGTCAGTTATTACTTAAGTGGCATTGGCCTTTGAGTGGCGTTGCTGCTACATCCCTGACAGCGACAGGTGATCGGAGCGTTCACTTCCGATCATTCGTGATCCTTGCTTTGCTCTGAGCTTCGGCTCTGTTTTTGGCAGTCTCAGGGGAGAAAGCTTGACGGTGCAGATTCAATGACCGGTTCCGAGAAAACGCGGCAAAAAAACCTGGAAATTGGAGGGGCGACCCGAATGTCCCTTCCTGGCCGGGTCCTGCCTGCCACCTGAATCAAATCCTACCCGCTGGAACGGCAGGTGGACTCCGTAACCCGCCGCTCAAAACCCATGCTGAAGGCATCGCCAAGGTCTGTTCCCGCTGCACTGCTGTCGTTGACTGAATAATCCAGAACGACGGCAGTGGGCACCTAGCTGCTGCCGGTGTCTCCCGTCAGCGGACCCTGAGCGCCAGAGCGTCGATCATGAAAGTCGGCACTGGCGATACGGCGGCAATCGACAATGCCAGATGCGTTCCGGCCGAAATACGCAGGTTGTGTTGCGCCGCGCACAACAATGTGTTCCCCACTGGTCCCTGACCGGATCAAATCCGCCGCGCTAGACTGCGGCCATGACTTACATCCCGCCGGTATTCATTTCCCACGGCTCGCCGATGCTGATGCTGGAACCCGGTCGTGCCGGGCCGGCGTGGCAGGTGCTGGCGCAGACGCTGCCGCGACCGCGGGCGATTCTGGCCGTCTCCGCGCACTGGAACACGCGGACACCGGCGGTCAGTGCCGCCGCCCAACCGGAAACGATTCACGATTTCCACGGCTTTCCGCAACCGCTCTACGAGCTCACCTATCCGGCGCCCGGCGCACCCGAGCTGGCCGCGGAAGTTGCCGGGCTGGTTCCCGGCATTCACATCGACCGCGACCGCGGACTCGATCACGGTGCGTGGTCGCCGCTCTCCGCCATGTACCCGGCCGCCGACATTCCGGTGATCCAGTTGGCCGTGATGCCGCAAGCATCTGCCGAAACCCACTATCAGCTTGGCCGGTTGCTGCAGCCGCTGACGCGGAGCGGCGTATTGATCCTCGCCTCGGGCGGGCTCACCCACAATCTGTGCGACATCGTCGCTGACGCGCCTGATGGCGAGGCGCTGCCGTATGTCCGTGAATTTCGTGACTGGTTTGTGAAGGCGCTGCAACGGCGTGATCTGCCGGCACTGTTCGACTGGCACCGACAAACACCGCAGGCCGCGCGGGCGCATCCATCACCAGAACATCTGCTGCCGTTGTTTGTCGCGATGGGTGCAGCCGGCGAGTTGGCGGCAGCGCAAACCACGTACAGCGACTACCAGTTGGGTGCGCTGGCGCTGGACGCGTTCGTGTTTGCCGGCGACGAGCCCTGACGCCGGATCAGGCCGGAGTGCGCAAGTCTTGCTCGAGCAGCTTCTGCATTTCCGCGGCCGGCAGGGGCTTGCTGAAGTAGTACCCCTGGATTTCATTGCAGTTGCTGGAATGCAGGAAGTCCAGTTGCTCAATTGTTTCCACCCCCTCGGCAATCACCTTGAGGCCAAGGCTGTGGCCGAGCATGATGATGGCCACCGAGATGGCGCCGCTGTCTGCATTGCCGACGATGTCGCGGACAAAGGACTGATCGATCTTCAGCCGGTTGATGGGGAAGCGTTGCAGATAGCTCAGGCTGGAATAGCCGGTGCCGAAGTCGTCGACGGCCAGTTCGATGCCGATCTCTCGCAATTCGCGCAAGGTCGAAATGAACAAATCGGCGTTGTGCATGATCAGGCTTTCCGTCAGCTCCAGCTCCAGGTATTCGGGAGACAGGCCGGTCTCGTCCAGCGTCTGCCTGATCGATGCAATCAGATCGCGCTGGATGAACTGGCGCGCGGAGAGATTGACCGACAGCCTGACCGGCGGCAGCCCCGCATCCTGCCAGGCCTTGGCCTGGGCGCAGGCGGTGCGCAAGACCCAGGCGCCGATGGGTACGATCAGCCCGGTTTCCTCGGCCAGAGGAATGAACTGGACCGGCGAGATCAAGCCGCGCTGCGGATGCTGCCAGCGGATCAGCGTCTCCATGCCGACCATGCGGCGGGTGACCAGATCCAGTTGCGGCTGGTAGCAAAGATAGAACTCGCCGTTGTCCAGCGCGCGCCGCAGATCGCCTTCCAGCGACAGCCGGCGTACCACCTTTTCGTTGAGTTCCGGCACAAACGGCTGGATGTTGTTGCGTCCGAGGTCCTTGGCGCGATACATCGCCATGTCGGCGTTTCTCAGCAGCAGATCCGCGGTGTCCCCGTCCCCCGGCAACAGCGTATAGCCGATGCTGCATGACAGGAAGAACTCGTGGGGCCCGATCCGGTAGGGCAGCGCGATCTCATCCAGGATTCTTTGCAGCGTGACGCTGAGTGGCGGGGATTCAACGCCCGGCTCGGCCGGATGGTCGCACAGCAGTACCACGAACTCATCCCCGCCCAGACGGGCTACGGTGTCGCTGACGCGGACGCACGACTGGAGACGGGCAGAGACGATCTTCAGCAACTGGTCGCCGGCCTGATGGCCGAGACTGTCATTGACCAGCTTGAAATTGTCGAGATCGATGAAGGCCACCGCCAAGGTGCGCTGGTAGCGCTGCGCATAGGCGATCGCCTGCGCAATGCGATCCTTCAGCAAATTGCGATTGGGCAGCCCGGTCAGCGTGTCGTGGTTGGCCTGGTGCTCAAGCTCATCCTGATAGCGCATGGCATTGCTGACGTCGTTCAGGATGCCGATGAAATGGGTAACGGCGCCGCTGTCGCCCCGCACCGGGGCCAGATGCAGATCGTTCCAGAACAGGCTGCCGTCCTTGCGGAAGTTGCGCAGCAGGGCGCGGCCTTCCTTCTTCTCGCGCAAGGCAACGCGAATGCCCTCCAGCGCAGGCTGATCGACCTCATCGCCGAGCAGGAAGTTCCAGTTGCGCCCCATCGCTTCCGCGGCGGAATAGCCGGTGATGCGGGTAAAGGCCGGGTTGACGTATTCGATGGGATTGTCGGCGCGGGTATGGTCGGTGATGATGATGGCGTTGATGCTCGACTCGATGGCGCGATCTCTCAGGTTCAGCGCCTGCGCGGCACGGCGCGAATCCTCAAGCTTTCTTTTGACCAGCAGAAAGAGCAGCAACGAGGAGGACAGCACCACCAGCATGCCGCTCATGGTCTCGTTCCACGGCAGATCGCGCAACGATACGTCGCGGCTCACCAGCAGCGCAAGGATGCCGCTGCTGAGCAACATCCAGAGGCAGCCGATCAGCGCATAGGCCGCGGCGATGCCCAGCGCCTGAATGCTCTCCGGTGAAAATCTCGGCTGCTGCGGGGCCATGGCGGCCGCCTCCTGGCGACGTGGTGAAGACTGGAAGCGTCAGTCTAATTCAAGCCGTCACCTTTGGCACGGAGCGCCGAAGCTGCCCATCGCAAGGGCGTTCCAGAGTTCACGCCGAATCCGCGGCGGCATCACCTTCGCCGTGCCGTGCATGGCGAAGAGGCCGGCGACGGCGATTGGTGGACCATCGCCGGCCGGGCCGCAACCCGGATTACCCGCTGACGCTGGACCTGCGCCGCGCGTCGGACTGCCGTCGGTCAGAGCTTGGTCGGATCGAAGCCGGTTTCCTTGTAGATCGATTGCAGCAGTTCCTTGCCGACACGGTCGGCCATCTTGATGTGCACCGGCGCCATGGCCTTCTTGAAGGCCAGCTTCTCTTCCTTGGTCGGCACGTAAATGGCGGTCTTGCCGCTCTTCCTGACGCCTTCGAGCGCGTGGTCGTTCTCTTCCTGCGCGATCTTGTTGGCGTAGACCGTGGCCTCATTCATGGCCTGGTTCAGCTGGCCGCGCACGTCGGCCGGCAAGCCGTCCCAGAACTTCTTGTTCACGATCACGGCGTAGCCGAGGTAGTTGTGGTTGGTGATGATCATGTACTTCTGCACTTCGTGCATCTTCTGCGTGAACAGGTTGGAGTGCGGATTGTCGGTGCCGTCCACCACGCCGGTCTGCAGCGCCTGGTAGACCTCGGAGAAGGCCATCACCTGCGGCAGCGCGCCCAGGGTACGGTATTCCTCATCCAGCACCTTCGACGACTGGATGCGCATCTTCTTGCCCTTGAGGTCCGCCGGCGTCCTGATCGGGGTATTGGCCGAAAAGGATTTGAAGCCATTGTCCCAGTAGGCCAGGCCCTTGATGCCCTTGGGTTCCAGCTTCGCCAGCAGCGATGCCCCGATCGGTCCCTGGGTGATCTTGTGCAGGTCGGCGTAGTCGTCGAAGATGT
>JBIJDI010000172.1:0-5849 GCA_044344235.1 Sulfuritalea sp.
GGGAAACCCCAATGGTGTGCGATGCCGATACCCAGATCTGAAAAAGACAAACCAAAAACCATGGTCGAGGCGGCTTCCTCCGAGCAATTCCTTTGCACCATCACTTTGCGGATTTCGGCCACTTCCTCGGGAAAGTAGAACTGCGCCAACAGCTGGCCGACACTGTGAAACAGGGCGCAGACATAGGCTTCCTCGGCTTCGCGGGCCATGAACTGCTTGCTGGCCGCTCGCGCCAGGGTGCCGGCGAGATTGGCGCGCAGGAAGGCTTCCTTCAACTCGCGCGCGCTGCCCTTGTCCTGCATGTGTTCAAACAGCAGGACCGTAATGGCGATGTTGCGCAAGGCATCGAATCCGAGCACGATCACGGCGCGCGAAATGGTGCTGATGGTGCCGCCACCCGACCGCCGGTAATGCACCGAGTTCACCAGGCGCAGAATCTTGTTGGTCAGGCCATAGTCCTTGAGAATCGTATTGGACAGCCGGTTGATGCTCTCCTTGTCGGAATGGGTCAGCTTGTTGATCGCCGATACCGAATCCGACAGCGCCGGGAAATCCGTCTTGTGCTTCATGCGGCGGATCAGGAATTCCAGCGTGTCCTTCTTCCTCGACTCGACGGCCTCCGGCGTATCAATCGGCGTCGCGGCGGCGCCAAGATAGTTGTCCAGTTCCAGCTTCATTTGAGCGGCGCTGGCAGTACGCAAAGCCGGATCGCGAGCGCAGGCTTTCAGAACGATGCCGGCGAGCTGATTATCGATGCTCACGTCGGGCGGCAGCGTAACCGGCTGGTTGAGGATCTGATGAATGATTCCAACCGGGGTCTCCCCGCGCACCGATGGCTGGCCGGAAAGCATCTCGATCATCACCAGCCCGGCCGCATAGACGTCGGATTTTTCGCTGATCTGGCGGCCATCGACATACTCGGGCGCCAGGTAATTGAGCGTGCCCGAAATGCCCACCTGATCCTTTTCCGATTCGACGGCGTCGAGGCGCGTGGCAATGCCAAAATCCATCACGCGGGGGCGCCCTTGCGGATCGATCAGGATGTTGGAAGGCTTCAGGTCGCGATGAATGATCCCCGCCGCATGAGCCATTGCCAGTGCATCGAGTACCTGGCGCATCAGGTCGGCCGTGCGCGCAGCGGGGAGGCGACCCTCCCTCGCGATGAGTTCGGCCAGATTGGGGCCGTCGACAAACTCGAACACAAGATAGGGGTCGCCATCCTCCTCGCCGGCATCGAATATCGGCACCAGATTGGGGTGTCGCAAGCGACTGACCGAACGGGCTTCGGCCAGCAGCGCGTCATTGCGCTTCGCGTCCGCGCGCGAAAAATGCAGCGTCTTTATCGCCACCTCGCGTTCGAGCTGGGGATCCCACCCAAGATAGACGATGCTCTGGGCTCCGCGTCCCAATTCACGACGGATTTCAAAGCGGCCGACACATTTTTCCATGGATGAATTCTAGCGTGTTCGGGTTGCCAAGAGCCCCCGGCACCCATACCATAGCGACATGGAACCCAACGATCCGACAGAGTCGCCCGAGGTCTTGCAGGCCCGCCTGGTTGAATTGCGTATCGAGCATCGCGATCTCGACGAGGCGATCAGCCGCATGACCACAACACCTCCTGATGACCAGTTGCTGCTGCGACGCCTGAAGAAGCGCAAGCTGCTGATCAAGGACCGCGTCTCGGCGCTGGAGCGCCTGCTGGATCCCGATCCCGACGAATACGCATGAGCGCCGCCGCAGGGCCGCCCCAAGGCGGAGCAACGAAATACATGGAGCCGCGCAAGCGGAGAACCGCAATCACCCCCTCCCGCGGGGAGGGGGCCGGGGGGAAGGCCCACAACTGATGACCTACAACTTCGATACCTTGGCCTTGCACGCCGGGCAGGTACCAGACGATAAATTCGGCGCGCGGGCGACGCCGATCTATCTGACCACGTCCTTCGTGTTCAAGGACTCCGATCAGGCGGCCGCGCTGTTCAACATGGAACGCGCCGGCCATGTCTATTCGCGCATTTCCAATCCGACCAATGCGGTACTGGAAGAGCGCATCGCCGCGCTCGAAGGCGGTGTCGGGGCGATTGCGGTGGCCTCGGGCCAGGCCGCGATGCATCTGGCGATAGTGACCCTGATGGGCGCCGGCAGCCACATCGTTGCCAGTCGTTCGCTGTATGGCGGGTCGCACAATCTGCTCGACTACACCCTGCCCCGCTTCGGCATCACCACCACCTTTGTCGATCCGCGCGATCTCAACGCCTGGCGCGCGGCGATCCGTCCCGAAACCCGCCTGCTGTTCGGCGAGACCCTGGGCAATCCGGGGCTCGATGTCCTGAATATTCCAGAAGTGGCTGCGATCGCACACGATCATGGCCTGCCACTGATGGTGGACAGCACCTTCACCACACCGTGGCTGATGCGCCCCTTCGATCACGGCGCCGACCTGATTTTTCATTCCGCGACAAAATTTCTCGGTGGCCACGGCGTCGCCATCGGCGGCCTGCTGGTGGATGGCGGTACCTTTGACTGGGAAAGTTCCGGTGGAAAATTTCCGACCCTGACCGAACCCTATGAAGGCTTCCACGGCATGGATTTCAGCGAGGAATCCACCGTCGCGGCATTCCTGCTGCGGGCACGCCGCGAAGGCCTGCGCGACTTCGGCGCCTGCATGAGTCCGATGACCGCCTTCCAGTTGCTGCAGGGCATGGAGACTCTGCCGCTACGGATGGAGCGGCACGTCGCCAACACCCGCAAAGCGGTTGAACATCTGGTGAAGCACGAGGCGGTCGAAAGCGTGGGTTACCCGGAACTGGAAAACCACCCCGACCACGCGCTGGCCAAGACGCTGTTGCCGCGCGGCGCCGGTTCCGTGTTCAGCTTTACGCTCAAGAGCGGCCGCGCCGGGGGGCGCAAGTTCATCGAAGCCCTGCGCGTGTTCTCGCACCTGGCCAATGTCGGCGATGCGAAATCGCTGGTGATTCATCCTGCATCCACCACCCATTTCCGCATGTCGGATGCCGCGCTTGTGGCCGCGGGCATCCATCCGGGCACCATCCGCCTGTCGATCGGCCTCGAAGACATTGGCGACCTCATCGAAGACTTGGATCGCGGGCTGGCTGCCGCGGCGAAGGCTTAGAGTATGCAGATCGAAATCAACGGCGAGTCGGCCTACGCCTACACCGGTGGCAAGCCCTTCGATGCAGCCCTGCCCTGCGTCGTATTCATCCACGGCGCGCAGAACGACCACAGTGTCTGGGGCCTGCAGAGCCGCTGGTTCGCCCATCACGGCTTTTCCGTGCTGGCGGTCGACCTGCCCGGCCATGGCCGCAGCGCCGGCAAGCCGCTGTCGTCGATCGAAGATCTGGCCGACTGGATCGAACTGCTGCTGGAGAAAGTTATGCGAAGCGGTATCCCCGGGGACGGCGCTGGTGATACGGCGAAGACCGTCTCTCTGGTCGGCCACAGCATGGGTTCGCTGACCGCGCTCGAATGTGCGGCACGTCATCCGGCCCGCATTGCGCGCATCGCCCTGATCGGCACCGCCGTGCCGATGCCCGTATCCGACGTCCTGCTTGGCCCGGCGAAGAACAATGAACCCAAGGCGATGGCCATGATCAACACCTGGTCGCATTCGCCGCGATCCGCGATCGGTGGCTATGCCGTTCCCGGCATCTGGCACTTCGGCGCGGCAAGACGCCTCATGGAAAGGCAAAAGCCCGGCGTGCTGCACAACGATCTCGCCGCCTGCAATGCCTACACCCACGGCATGGAAGCCGCAGCGGCACTGACCTGCCCGGCCCTGATCGTCAGCGGCAACAAGGACATGATGACGAACCCCAGAGCTGCCGCCAAGCTCGCCACGGCGATCAAGGACGTCAGGAGCGTCAGCCTCAATGGCGCCGGCCACACGCTGGCCGAACAACCCGATGCCTTGCTCGACGCCCTGCGGGCATTCATCCTGTGACCCCGATGGAGACGCCACAGGAACAGCACCCTCTCTTTCCGGTAGTCCGCAGCGGACTGCCGCTGTCCGCGCCCTTCGAATGGCTGCGGCGAGGTGCAGACGACTTCAGGGCCAGTGGCTTTCCCAGCCTGTTCTACGGCCTGTGTTTTGCCGCTGGCGGCTTCCTGCTCTTCCTTGCTTTTCGTCATGCCGTGCAACTGGTTACGGCCGTCACCGCCGGATTCATGCTGCTCGGGCCGTTTCTTGCCCTCGGCCTCTATGAACTCTCACGCCGCCGCGAAACCGGCGAAGCGCTGAGCCTGCCAGCCACGCTTACGGTCTGGAAGCGGAACTTCGGCTGCTTCGGCATTTATTCGCTGATCCTGATCGTCATCTATCTGGTCTGGGCGCGCGCCTCGCTGGTGATCTTCGCCCTGTTCTATCAAGGCGGCATGCCGACTCTGGGCAGCTTCATGACGCAGATCCTGAAGTTCGACAACATCGAATTCCTGCTGGCCTATTTCGCCGTGGGCGGCTTCTTTGCCATGCTGGTGTTTGCCGTTTCGGTGGTGTCCATCCCGATGATGCTGGAGCGCAACAAGGATACGATCACCGCCATGCTGGCCAGTTTTCTGGCGCTGGTGCGCAACCTGCCGATGATGCTGATCTGGGGTGCGCTGATTGCCCTGCTGACCGCACTGGGTATCGCTCTGGGATTCATCGGCCTCATCATCACCATGCCGCTGGTGGGGCACGCCACCTGGCATGCCTACCGCGCGCTGATCGAACCCCCGGCACCGTGAGCAGCCACCGGAAGAACATCGCGCTGCTGGCCGGGGCGCAGGCCCTGTTGTTGACCAACGGCATCATGCTGGTCGCCATCAACGGCCTGCTCGGCTTGCAACTCGCCGCCGACAAACGCCTGGCCACGTTGCCGATCACCACCTACGTCATCGGCGGCGCACTGGCCACCCTGCCCGCCGCGTTTTTCATGAAGCGCTATGGCCGCCGTGCCGGCTTCATGCTTGGCGCCGGCCTCGGCATGCTCGGCGCGCTGATTTCGGCCTTCGCCGTGAGCATCGGCAGTTTCTGGCTGCTCTGTTTCGGCACCGTGTTCGCAGGCATCTACAACGCCTTCGGCCAGCAATACCGCTTCGCCGCCGCCGATGCTGCGCCGCTCGACTGGAAGGGCAAGGCGATCTCGTTCACCCTGGCCGGCGGCATCCTCGGCGGCGTGATCGGGCCGGAAGTCGGCAAGCTGACGCGTACGCTGCTGGAGCCGACCTACCTCGCCAGCTACGGCGCGCTGATCGGCTTTGCCGCGCTGTCGATGCTGATTGCCAGCCGGCTGGACATCCCGCCGCTGTCAGTCGCCGAGCAAAAGGCCGTCGGGCGTCCGCTGCGCCAGATAGCGCGCCAGCCGGCCTTCGTCGTCGCCGTGCTGGCCGCTGCCTGCGGCTACGGCGTGATGAACCTGCTGATGACGGCAACGCCGCTGGCGATGGACATCTGCGGCCTGCCGTTTGCCGACACCGCCTTCATCCTGCAGTGGCATGTCATTGCGATGTTTGCACCCTCGTTCTTCACCGGCGACCTGATCAAGCGTTTCGGCGTTCTGAACATCCTCATTGTTGGTGCCGCGCTGATGTTCATTTGCATCGGCATTGCCGTGTCGGGCCAGACGCTGATGCATTTCTGGTGGGCGCTGGTGTTGCTCGGACTGGGCTGGAATTTCCTGTTCATCGGCGGCACCACGTTGCTCACCGAAACCTATCGTCCCGAAGAAAAGGCCAAGGTGCAGGGCACCAACGACTTCATCGTGCTCGGTGTGCAGGGCCTGACCTCGCTTTCGTCCGGAGTCCTGATCACCAGTGAAGGCTGGACCAGTATCAACACCTGGGCCCTGCCC
>JBIJDI010000137.1:0-6438 GCA_044344235.1 Sulfuritalea sp.
CTTGTCTTGCAGTTGGAGGCCATCCTCGATGCCGCAGCGGAGAATGAGACGCCGGCGGTCAGCATCATTCTCGACGGTGAAAATGCCTGGGAGCACTATCCCTACAATGGCTACTACTTTTTCGAAGATCTCTACGGCCTGCTGGCCGAACATCCGCGCATCCGGACCACAACCTATGCCGAACTTCTGGCACGGCCAACGCCCCCGGTCGCCACCCCGCTGCCGAAGCTGACCGCGGGGAGCTGGGTTTACGGCACGCTATCGACCTGGATCGGCGACGACGCCAAGAACCGCGGCTGGGATCTGCTGTGCGAGGCCAAGCAGAGCTGCGATCGGGTCCTTGCCAGCGGCCGGCTCGACGCTGCACAGGTTGCCGCCGTCGAGGCGCAACTGGCCAATTGCGAAAGCTCCGACTGGTTCTGGTGGTTCGGCGACTACAATCCGTCCGCTGCGGTCGCCAACTTCGACAGCCTGTACCGACGCAATCTGGTCCGGCTCTACCGCTTGCTGCAACTGGAACCACCCGCCCAGCTCGACATACCCATTTGCGCCGGATCGGCCACCGCAGAAGGCGGTTCCATGCGTCGCGTTTCCATCGCCTCCAACTAACTTTCTAACTTTGATGAATCCCGAGCGACACCCCGGATGATGAAACACGTTAAAGGCGAATTGAAGGCCCGCCCCCCCATCCCCCCTCGCGGGGGGCTACTCATCGGCTCGCTTCGCTCGACTATCACCCACCGCTCCGAACAAATTATTTCACGCCAAGACTAAGACGACTCATGCCCATCAGCCTCCTGTTCGGGGTTCACGCCCACCAGCCCGTCGGCAATTTCCCTGCCGTCATCGACGACGCCCATATCCGCAGCTACGGCATGTTCCTGCGTGTGATGGAGCGCTATCCCGAGTTCCGCTTCAGCGTGCACTTTTCCGGCTGGTTGCTGGATGTGCTGTTCGAGCGTTTTCCCGACGACATGGCCCGTCTCACGGCGATGACCCGCCGGGGGCAGGTGGAGTGGTTCGGTTCCGGCGACTGCGAACCGGTACTGGCGGCAATTCCGCACCGTGACCGGGTGACGCAGATCACCACGCTGTCCGACAAGATTGAAAAGCGTTTCGGCATGCGCCCCTCGGGCGCCTGGCTGACCGAACGGGTCTGGGAGTCCTCCGTCGTGACCTCGCTGGTCGCCACCGGCATTCGCTACGTGGCGGTGGATGACTACCACTTTCTCTGCGCCGGCGAGGATCAGGAACGCCTCGACAGCTTTTTCTCTACAGACGAGGACGGTCGCCGCCTCGACCTGTTCCCGATTTCGGAAGCGGCGCGCTACCGCCTGCCCTTTTCGCCGGCGGGCGAGGCCGTCGCCTGGCTCGAAGACCTGGCACGCCAGGGGCGCCGCGCGGCGATCTACTTCGACGACATCGAAAAATTCGGCATCTGGCCCGAGACCTACGAGTGGGTGTTCGAGAAGGGCTGGCTGACGCAGTTCGTCGAAGGCGTACTGGGGTCAAAGCTGATCCGCACCGAAACCTATGCCGACTACCATGCCCGCGAGAAGACCCGCGGCATCGTCTACCTGCCGACCACGTCCTACATCGAGATGAACGAATGGACGCTGCCGGCCCCGCGCGCCGCGACCTACCACGCACTGCTCGAGCAGGAAAAAGCCGCCGGCCGCTTCGAGGCGCACAAGCCGTTTCTGCGCGGCGGCATCTGGCGCAACTTCATGTCACGCTACACCGAGGCCAACTGGATGCACAAGCGCATGCTCGGCGCTTCGCGACGCCTCGCCGATCTGCCGCCCGAACAGCGCAGCCCCGAGTTGCAGGAGTACCTGCACCGGGCGCAGGCCAACGATGCCTACTGGCACGGCCTGTTCGGCGGCCTCTACCTGCCCCACCTGCGCCGCGCCATCTGGAACAACCTGCTCATGCTCGAGGCTGCCCTGGAGCGCCTGGCCCCCTGGCCGCGCCAGCAGCAGGGCGATCTCGACCATGACGGCCATGTCGAAACCGCCTTGCGCACCCCGCTGATCCACGCCTATGTGCGCGACGACGGCCACGCCTCGCTGGTGGAATTCTCCAGCCTGGCCGTGGCGCACAACTTCGGCGACACGCTGCGCGCCTACGCCGAGGCCTACCACGCCAAGATCGATCAAACACATGCGGCGCAACCGGCACAGGATGCAGGCGAAGGCATTACCTCGGCCCATGACCGTGTCGCCTTCCTGCACACCATCCTGCCGGGCGACGCAGACCCGGACGAGCGTCCGCGGGGCATCTTCGTCGACAGCGTGATCGGCAGCAACGACATGTTGCGCCCCCTGGATTTCTACGCAGCCGGCGAGTCTCCCGGCACCTGGGCCGCCGCGGGTCCGGGTTGGCACATCGCGAAGACCTACCGCCTCGACGGCGACACGCTGAGCGTCGTTTTCCGCGCCGAAGGCGGCGCCCTGCCAAAGTTCATCGAGACCGAGCTGAACCTGGCGCTGCCCAGCTGTGACGGCTATGGCGGACGTTACGTGCTCGCCGACGGCAGCGTTCCCGGTGGTTTCGGCGAGGCGCTCGAACTCGCCTGCATGCAGCAGATCACCCTCGACGACAGCGAACTGCGCGGCGCATTGCGGATCGAGGCCAGCCAACCTGTCCGGCTCGAGGCGCAGCCGCATCGCACCGTCTCCCAATCCGAGGCCGGCTTCGAGAAGATCATGCAGGCGGTCTGCATCACCCTCGCTTGGTCCCCCGCATCCGGCGTCGAGCAGATCATCACGCTCAAGATAATTCCTGCATCGTAAAATCACCCCCTTCTATCGCTACAGCCCAGAAATCATGCCCGGCACCCGCTTTCAGCTCGAAGTCAATCCAAAAGTTCCCGCTCGCCTCGCGCGTCTCGACGAACTCGCCAATAACTTGTGGTACAGCTGGGACCGGCCGACCCGCTCGCTGTTCGCGCGCCTGAGTGCCGGCTTGTGGCGCGCAACGCACCACAGCCCCAAAGCCTTCCTCAAACGCATTGATCAGAAGCGGATCAATGAGGCCGGTGACGATCCGGTATTCCTCGGCACCATGAACCGGGTGCTATCGGCCTTCGATTCCTATCACGCGGAACCACGACTGGAACTCCCGGGCAAGCCGCCGCTGCAGGCAACTGACCTGATTGCCTACTTCTGCGCCGAGTTCGGCTTTCACGAAAGCCTCCCGATCTATTCGGGCGGTCTGGGCATTCTTGCGGGCGACCATTGCAAGGGTGCCTCCGACCTGCGACTGCCTTTCGTCGCCGTCGGCCTGCTCTACCGCCAGGGCTATTTCCACCAGACCATCAACCGCGACGGCAACCAGACCGCCCATTACGGCGACAACGATTTCGATGACATGCCGATCGAGCCGGTGCGCAAGGAAGACGGCAGCGATGTGCTGGTCGGCGTGGATTTCCCCGGTCGCACGGTATGGGCCAAAGTCTGGCGGGCTCGGGTCGGCATCAACAGCCTTTACCTGCTCGACACGCAACTGAGCCAGAACAGCGAAGCCGACCGTGGCATCGCGCATCAGCTCTACGGCGGCGATCGGCGCACCCGCATCGAGCAGGAAATCCTGCTTGGCGTCGGCGGCGTGCGCGCCCTCACCGCACTCGGGCTGCACCCCACCGTCTGGCACATCAATGAAGGTCATGCCGCATTCCAGGTGCTGGAACGCGTTCGCAACCTGGTCGAACAGAACATGCCTTTCGCCGCCGCGCTTGAAGCGGCCGCGGCCAACACAATATTCACCACGCACACCCCGGTGCCCGCCGGGCACGATCACTTCGCCGACGACATGGTGATGCACTACTTCGGCGAGTTCTGCAAGGCGGCCGGGCTCGATCGCGATGGCTTGCTGGGCATGGGCCGCGTCGGCAGTGGTGGTGGCGAGTTCAACATGACGGCATTGGCGTTGCGCGGATCACGTTTTCACAATGGCGTTTCGCGCATTCACGGCGAGGTGTCCTCGCGCATCTGCAGCGACCTTTGGCCGCAAGTCACGGCCGCCGAGAACCCGATGGATTACGTCACCAACGCGGTGCATGTGCCGACATTTCTGGCGACCGACTGGTACGAAACCTTTGATCGGCATCTCGGCCTCGGCTGGCAGCACCGCCTCACCGACCAAAGCTGCTGGAACGGCGTGCAGCGAATTCCGGACCAGATTTTCTGGAGCATTCGCCAATCGCTCAAGGCGCAACTGTTGCACCTGGTGCATAGCCGCGTGCGCCAGCAGCATCTGCGGAACCAGGGTTCCGAGGCGCACCTGGATCGCGTACTGAGAAACGCCGATCCGACCAATCCCACCGTCCTCACCATCGGCTTTGCCCGGCGCTTCGCCACCTACAAGCGCGCCGCGCTGCTGTTCAACAACCTGGACTGGCTGCGTGAAATCCTTTCCGATGCGCAGCGTCCGGTGCTGTTCATTTTTGCCGGCAAAGCTCACCCGGCGGACGAACCGGGGCGGCAGCTGATTCGCCAGATTGCAGAGCTCTCGCAGCAGCGCGAGTTCGAAGGCCGCATTCTTCTGGTCGAAGGCTACGACCTGCATCTGGCCCGGCGCATGGTCGCCGGCGTCGATGTCTGGCTCAACAATCCGATCTATCCGCTGGAGGCCTCCGGCACCTCGGGCATGAAGGCCGCCATCAATGGCGCCATCAACCTGTCGGTACTCGATGGCTGGTGGGGGGAAGGCTACGACGGCAAGAACGGCTGGGCGATCAAGCCGGCCGCCGAAGGACTGGACCCAGCCCAGCGCGACATCGACGAAGCGCGCACCCTGTATGAACTGCTCCAGGACAGCGTCATCCCGATGTACTACCGCAACACCTCGCTCGGCTACTCCCCGGAATGGGTGGCCATGGCCAAGCAGTCGATCGCGTCCATCATGCCCCGCTTCAACATGCAACGCATGCTGACCGACTATACCGAAAAGTTCTACTCACCCGCCGCCGAGCAATGGCGCCGCTATGCCGGCGACGACTTTTCCGGCGCACGCCGGGTGGCCGACTGGAAGGCGCGGATACGCGCCGCCTGGCCCCTCATCGGGTTGCGGCGTATCGATCAAGCGGTGTCACGCATCGGCTATGGCGATACACTGCGCTTCGAAGTTGCGGTCCAGATCGACGGCCTGACACCGGACGACCTGACGGTGGAGCTGGTGTTCACCCGTCCCGGCGAGCCCACCTCGGCCAAGGCGCGACGCTATGAGCTGCAGCACGAGCGAGCGCTGGAGCGTGGCGAGCATCTTTTCTCGCGCGAACTGACACCCGACCAGTGCGGCAAGATGGAGTACCGCGTCAGAGTGTTTCCGACGCACGAGTTGCTGACCCATCCGTTCGAGATGGGCATGATGCTCTGGCTGTAGGAAGCAGGTGATGAAGTCCGCCATTGCCGCCACCTGGAAAACACTGACAGGCGCCGCCAAATCAGCCCGGGGTGTTCATCTGCGCGACCTGTTCGCCGCCGATGCGCAGCGCTTCTCGTCCTTGTCCGCTCGCTGGAATGACTGGCTGCTCGACTACTCCAAGCAGCGTATCAGCACAGGCACGATGAAGCAGTTGCATGAACTCTGGCGGGCCGCCGACGTAAGCGGCTGGATTGCCCGCATGCGTGCCGGCGACGCGATCAATCACAGCGAAGGACGCGCCGCGCTGCACATCGCGTTGCGCCAACCTGCCGGAAAGGGGCCGATCCTGCATGCCGGCCGCGATGTCATGCCCGCCGTGCTGGGCGAACTGGACAAGATGCAGCGCTTTGCCGCGCAGATCCACGGCCGTCACTGGCGCGGCGCCACCGGAGAGCCAATCACCGATATCGTCAACATCGGCATCGGCGGTTCCGACCTGGGGCCACGCATGGCTACCCAGGCACTCGCCGCCTTTCGCCACCCGGAACTGAAGGTCCATTACGTCGCCAATCTGGATGGCGCCGATCTGGCTACCGTGCTCGCCGGATTGCAGCCGCGCACCACCCTGTTCATCATTGCCAGCAAGACCTTTACCACCCAGGAGACCATGCAGAACGCCGCCTCGGCTCGCTCCTGGCTGGTCGAGGCGCTGGGCGAGGCCGCGGTGGTCAGGCACTTTGTTGCGGTGTCGACCAACCTGGCCGAAGTCGCGCGCTTCGGCATCGACCCGGACAACGCCTTCGCCTTCTGGGACTGGGTCGGCGGACGCTACTCGCTGTGGTCGACCATCGGCCTGCCGCTGGTGCTGGCCGTCGGCTTCGATAACTTCCGCCAACTGCTGGCCGGCGCGCATGCGATGGACGAGCACTTCTTTTCGGCACCGGTGGCTGAAAACCTTCCGGGCCTGCTGGCACTTCTGGAAATCTGGAACACCAACTTTCTTGGCGCAGACACCCGCGCCCTGTTGCCCTACAGCCAGTCGCTGGCGCTGCTGCCGCGCTACCTGCAACA
>JBIJDI010000138.1:0-6433 GCA_044344235.1 Sulfuritalea sp.
GCCCCTTCATCGTTCGCATCAGAATCACGATCAGCATCGTCGCGCCAAGCGTCACGTGGAAGCCGTGAAAACCGGTCAGCATGTAGAACGTCGAGCCGTATACGCCGGTGGTCATCTTGAGATTCAGATGGCTGTAGGCTTCAGCGTATTCGTAGGCCTGCAGACTGATAAACACTAGGCCGAGCGCAATCGTCAAGGCCAGACCCGTGATCAGTTGCTGCCGCTTGTTCGCGATCAATCCCCAGTGCGCCCACGTCACCGTAACGCCGGAACTGAGCAGCAGCAGGGTGTTAATCGCCGGAATCCCCCACGCTTGCATCGGAGTAAAGGGATCCTTGGCCGCGGGCCCGGCCGTTGGCCATTGGTCCTTGAAGCCCTCCCAAAGCGAGGCCTGATCGGCGCTGGCGATGTCCGGAATGGAGAGAACGCGAACATAGAACAGGGCGCCAAAAAATGCCGCGAAGAACATGACTTCCGAAAAAATGAACCAGGCCATGGCCCACCGGAAGGAGCGGTCCACCTGCGGGTTGTAACTGCCGCTCTCGGATTCTCCGATGACGCGGCCAAACCAGCCGAACAGCATGACCGCCAGAACGGCGAACCCGCCCATCAACACCAAGCCGCCATTGGCAATCGAATTCATTGTCAGCACGGCGCCGCTTGCCAACAAAAGTAGTGCCAGCGAGCCAACCAGCGGCCAATGTGAAGGCGCGGGAACGAAATAGCGGTTTGCGGATGAAGGGTGACTCATGTTGACCTCCTTGAAATCATAGTGTCGTTATTGCTCTTCTATCTTGCGTGTTCATGCGTCAATCTAATGACGACTGATGCTGACGGCCACGGTGACCAGCGTCAGCACAAATACCAGCATGAAGACCAGCGCCGTGATCAAAATCTGCAACGGCGACAAGGACGGTGTGTCCTGCTCGTCCGGTTTGTGCCCGCGCACTCCCAGCAGACCCCAGGCTACCGTACGAATAGTGCGCAGGAATCGGCCCTTCGGCGGCGGTGGATTTGGTGTCCGCATCGATCACTTCCGGCTTCCCTCGGCCGTTGCCGCAGAGGTAACGTTACCCGCAGGCACTTCGAAAAACGTGTACGAAAGCGTTACCGTGTTGACGTCATCGGGCAATTTCTTGTCCAGTACGAAAACCACGGGCATGTCGCGCACCTCGTGCGGCGCAAAGGTCTGCTGCTTGAAGCAAAAGCAATCCAGTTTCTTGACGTAGCCGCCCGCATGTTGCGGACCGTAGCTGGGCACCGCCTGGCCGATCACGGTGGTGTCGCGGGTGTTCTCGACCCGATAGGTCACATGCACAATCTCGCCTGTCTTCGCCGCAAGACTGGTGATCTCGGGACGAAAACGCAGGCCGTTGTCGTGACTGTTGGCATCGAACTCGAGCGTCACCGGCCGGCCCGGCAGGGCCGACGTGGCGACCCGCTCCGCGCGGTCGATATCGTAGAGACCGGTCCATTCGCAAAACGCCTTGTACAGGCTAGGCTGAACCGAGACAAAGAGCAGGCTGCCGATCACGACCGCGAGCAAACCCGCGACAAGGCGTCGGTTGCTGGCTGGCCGCGGCAACGAGCGGGGACCCGTCGCGCCGATCAGGCCAAGTTCCGGATTCACGTGTTGGACATCCACTGGCGGATCATCACGCTCAAAAAAACTGCGGCGGCGAACAAGGCGAGGCCGATCGCGATGCGACGGTTACCCTGCTCGCGGGACGTATCACTGCTCACCCGTGCGCCTCGTTCGGATCAAATGCCGGCGGGTCTTCAAAAGTATGGTGTGGTGCCGGCGAGGGCACGGTCCATTCCAGTCCGTGTGCTCCGTCCCATGGCTTGGCTTCCGCCTTGACACCGCCCTTCATCGCCTTGAATACCACCACCAGCACCAGCAACTGGCTGAAACCGAAGCCGAAGGAACCCAGCGAGGAGATCGTGTTGAAGTCGGCGAACTGCTGCGCATAGTCGGGAATCCGCCGCGGCATGCCGGCCAGTCCGAGGAAGTGCTGCGGGAAGAAGGCGATGTTGAAGAAAATCATCGACAGCCAGAAATGCAGCTTGCCCAGACCCTCGTCATACATGTGGCCGGTCCATTTCGGTAGCCAGAAGTAGAGGCCGGCGTAGGCGGAGAAGAGCGCCCCGGCAACCATCACGTAGTGGAAGTGGGCGACGACGTAATAGGTATCCTGCAGCTGGATGTCCACCGCGGTCATTGCCAACACCAGGCCGGTCAGTCCGCCAATGGTAAACAAGACGAGGAACCCGAGCGCAAACAGCATCGGTGTCTCGAAACTCAGCGAACCGCGCCACATGGTGGTTACCCAGTTGAAGACCTTGACCCCCGTCGGAATCGCAATCAGCATCGTGGCGTACATGAAGTAAAGCTGGCCGGTCAGCGGGATGCCCGTCACGTACATGTGATGCGCCCAGACGAAGAAGGAAATCAGGCCAATAGCTGCAATCGCATACACCATCGACGTATAGCCGAACAGACGCTTGCGCGAAAATGCCGGAATCACGTGGGAAACCACGCCGAAGGCCGGCAAGGCGATGATGTAAACCTCGGGATGACCGAAGAACCAGAAAATGTGCTGGAACAGCACCGGATCACCGCCGCCTGCCGCATTGAAGAAACTGGTGCCGAAATGGCGGTCTGTCAGCAGCATTGTCACCGCGCCGGCAAGAATCGGCATCGAGGCGATCAGCAGGAAGGCTGTCACCAGCCAGGTCCAGCAGAACAATGGCATCTTCATCAGCGTCATGCCGGGGGTGCGCATGTTGAGAATCGTAGTGATGATGTTGATCGATCCCATGATCGAGGACATGCCGAGGATGTGCACCGCAAAGATGGCCATGTCCATGCCCATGCCCATTTGAATCGACAGTGGCGGGTACAGGGTCCAGCCGGTGCCGGCGGCGCCGCCGGGCACGAAAAGCGAGGCTGTCAAAAGGATGGCGGCGGGCGGCAGCAGCCAAAAGCTCCAGTTGTTCATCCGCGCGAACGCCATGTCGGGCGCCCCGATCATCAGCGGGATCATCCAGTTGGCGAAGCCGACAAAGGCCGGCATGATCGCGCCGAACACCATGATCAGCGCGTGCAGCGTCAGCATCTGGTTATAGAACTCGGGGGATACGTACTGCAGTCCCGGGGACAGCAGCTCGGCGCGAATGACCAGCGACATCGCACCGCCCACCAGGAACATGGCGAAGCTGAACCACAGGTACATCGTTCCGATGTCCTTGTGGTTGGTCGTGGTTATCCAGCGCATCAGCCCGGTCGGACCGTGGTCATGGCTGTCGTGATCCGGATTGCCGGCATGTCCGGCGGCTTGGGTAGCTTGCATAATCAGATTCTCCTGAAGGCCGGTGGCGCGATCACTTGCCGCGAAGTGCCTTGACCTCGACGGGTTGGATTACCTCGCCGAGCTTGTTGGTCCATGCGTTTCGTTCGTAGGCTACAACGGCCGCGATATCGGTATCACTCAACTGGGCGCCGAAGGCTGCCATTGCGGTACCCGGCTTGCCCTTGAGGACGATGTCGAGGTGAGCAGCCTTCGGCCCCTTGGCGATCTTCGAACCATCGAGCGCCGGGAACGCGGGCGGCAATCCCGCTCCGTTCGACTGGTGACAGGCGGCACAATTGGCAGCATAGACTTTCTCGCCGCGAGCCATCAACTCATCCAGTTTCCAGACCTTGGCGGGATCGTCCGCAGCGGCGGCCATTTCCTTCTTTTGTGCCGCAACCCAGGCCGCGTATTTCTCGGCGGATACCACCTCGACCACCACCGGCATGAAGCCGTGGTCCTTGCCGCAGAGTTCGGAACACTGACCGCGGTAAGTGCCTTCCTTCTCGGCACGGAACCAGGTGTCGCGCAGGAAGCCGGGGACTGCGTCGGCCTTGACGGCAAAAGCCGGCACCGACCAATTGTGAATCACGTCGGTGGCCGTAAGCAGCATGCGCACCTTCTTGCCGACAGGGACCACCATGGGGCGATCGACCTCCAGCAAATAGTGCTCGCCCTTGGGCGCCTTGTTTTCGATCTGCTCGCGTGGCGTAGACATCACACTCATGAACTTGACCCCGGCGGCATCGCCGGTGACATATTCGTAACCCCACTTCCACTGGTAGCCGGTGGCCTTGATGGTCAGATCGGGCTGCGAGCTGTCACGCATTTCCACCAGGGTCGAAGTGGCCGGGAAGGCGATGGCAATCAGAATCAGTGTCGGCACCACGGTCCAGACAATTTCCACGGTCGTGTTGTCATGGAAATTGGCTGCCTTGTGGCCCTTGGACTTACGATGAAAAATGATGGACCAGGTGACGACGGCAAAGACGCCGACGAAAATAATGAAAATGACCCAGGTCAGGAGCGTGTGCAGGTCGTAGACGCGCCGCGCCAAGGCGGTAACAGGCATCTGCAGATTGAGTTCCCATGCGGCGCTAGCAGCGCTGCTGAATACGCCGAGCAATCCCGCCACCATGAGCTCCGCAAGACCGCCGGGCAAACGACAGGCGTCGCCATTGCTATTTGAGTGTCGTGCCATCTCTCCCCCTCCGCGCCAGCTTCGCACCACGCGGCACAGCGTTGGCGCAATTCCCTGGCGTGTTCGAATACTTGCCAAAATGGGTCCGTGGGAACCCGTTCCTGTTTCTCAACTGGCGCAGAGGTTAACACAGTCCAATTGATATAGATCAATTTAGATGTAGAAATTATTGGTATGAACGGTCTGCGCTGCAAAGCCGGTCGGAGTGCCTCAAGATCTCTGCCAGACTTTTCCCCGTCGATGCCCTTCCCGAAGGGCATCGGATGCCCATGGCATGACCTCTGGCGCGACAGAACTAGATCGCTAGCGCAGCCAGAAGTCGATCATGAACCCCGCCAAAGCCACCATTGCTCATCACCAGCACATGATCCCCGGTGTGGGCGGCGGCGGCCACGGCGGCGACCAGAGCGGCCAGATCATCGAAGACCCGCACCCGATCTCCTAGCGGCGCCAAGGCCGCAGTCGCGTCCCAACCTAGATTGTTCGCGTAACAGAACACCGCATCAGCCTCAGCCAGGCTGCCCGGCAATTGCGCGTTCATCACGCCGAGTTTCATGGTGTTGGAACGCGGCTCCAGCACCGCCAGAATTCGCGCAGACCCGAGCTTCTGGCGCAAGCCTTCCAGCGTGACCCGGATCGCCGTCGGGTGGTGGGCGAAATCGTCGAGAACAGTAACCCCTCGCACAGTGCCGCGCGTCTCCAGTCGACGCTTGATGCCGCTGAAACTTTCCAGCGCCTGAAGGCCGACCGCTACCAGCACGCCGGCATGCCTGGCGGCGGCCAAAGCTGCCACCGCGTTGGCCCGGTTGTGGGCGCCCGCGAGGTCGAAACGATTGACCCGTCCCTGGGGCTTGCCGGCAAGGCTCACGTCGAAACCACCCGAGACCCCTGCTTCACCGGCCTGCCAGCCCTCCGCCCCATTAAACCATTCGACGGGAGTCCAGCAACCACGGGAGAGCACGCGCTTTAGCGAGACCTCCTGGGCATTCGCGACGATCAGGCCATTACTTGGCAATGTCCTCACCAAATGATGGAACTGCGTCTCGATGGCAGCAAGATCGCCGAAGATGTCGGCATGATCGAACTCAAGGTTGTTCAGGATCGCGGTGCGCGGCTGGTAATGCACGAACTTCGAGCGCTTGTCACAGAAGGCGGTGTCGTACTCGTCGGCCTCGATGACAAAGAAGGGCGAGTCGGTAAGCCGCGCCGATACGCCGAAGCCCTGAGGTACGCCCCCCACCAGGAAGGAAGGATTCAATCCTGCCTCCTCCAGTATCCATGCCAGCAGGGATGTTGTGGTCGTCTTGCCGTGCGTACCGGCCACCCCCAGCACCCAGCGGCCGCGCAGGATGTTCTCGGCGAGCCATTGCGGGCCGGAAACAAAGGGCAGATTGCGCTCAAGAATCGACTCGAGCAACGGATTGCCGCGCGAAATCGCGTTGCCGATCACGAACAGGTCCGGGTTCAGCGCGATCTGGTCCGCGCCATAGCCCTCCACCAGATCGACGCCCTGCTCGCCCAGCTGCGTGCTCATCGGCGGATAGACGTTGGCGTCGCAGCCGGTGACGCGGTGCCCCGCAGCACGCGCCAGCAGGGCAATGCCCCCCATGAAGGTGCCGCAGATGCCAAGGATGTGGATATGCATGGCCGCGCTTTGCCTTGAATAGTGGAATAATGAGGCGAATTCTATCCCGCCAGGGGACACCGTCCGTCACCCTGCCGCTGCGGACACAACCGCTCGCCACATTTGCCAAAGCACCATGCCACGCCGCAAGTTTGCCCCTTCCGCATCCGGCAGTCACCTGCGCCGAGCCATTGCCACTGCAGCCGCGCGCCTGATGGCCGAGGAAGGCATTGGCGACTACGGCACCGCGAAACG
>JBIJDI010000139.1:0-6393 GCA_044344235.1 Sulfuritalea sp.
CGCCAAGGCCGGCCGGCCGGTCCGCGAAATGGAATGGATCATGCCGGAGGCCGATTTCCCCAGTTCCGACGGCCAGCCGCCGTTGAAAATCGCCCTGCTGCGGGTCTAAAGCACCGAGCAAGCGATGCACCTGAAGCAAAACACCACCGAAACCACTTTCGACGTCACCGAAGAAGATTTCGACGCGGCCGTGGTCGCGCGCTCGCAGCAGACGCCGGTGCTGGTCGACATCGGCGCCGACTGGTGTGCGCCCTGCCGCGTGCTGAGCCCATTGCTGGAACGCCTGACGCGCAGCTACGACGGCGCCTTCCTGCTGGCGAATGTCGATGCCGACGAGAACATGCGCATCGCCGGACGGCACAAGGTGCGCGGCTTTCCGACCGTGATCGCCTACAGCCGCGGGGTGGAAATCGACCGCTTCCACAGCGCACAGACCGAGGGTTTCCTGCGCAAATTCATCGATGGCGTGATCGAACGCCACGGCGCCGGCGAATAAACACGGGCTATTTGCCCCGAATTCTGGGATAATGCGCGGTTCTCCGGCCGATTCAGCACCAATACAGAACCCCGGGCCCGCCTTTCCCTCGAAATCTCCTGCCCCACGCAGGCACGCCATGACCACCTCCCCAGAAAATATCCCCACCGGGTTTGATACCCTCGGGCTCGCCAAGCCATTGCTCAAGGCCCTCGCCGACGTCGGCTACGAAACCCCCTCGCCGATCCAGGCCGAATGCATTCCGATACTGCTGGCCGGTCACGACCTGCTCGGCGAAGCGCAGACCGGCACAGGCAAAACCGCCGCCTTCGCTCTGCCGCTGCTGCAGAAGATCGACCTCAAGCGCGCCGTGCCGCAGGCGCTGATCCTGACGCCGACGCGCGAACTGGCGATCCAGGTCGCCGAAGCGCTGCAGAAATACGCCCATCACATGCCAGGCTTCCACGTCCTGCCGATCTACGGCGGGCAGAGCATGGTGGTGCAGCTGCGCGCGCTGTCACGCGGTGCCCACGTCATCGTCGGCACGCCCGGTCGAGTCATGGACCACCTGGAGCGCAAGAGCCTGGTGCTAAACAACCTGCAGACGCTGGTGCTCGACGAGGCCGACGAGATGCTGCGCATGGGTTTCATCGACGACGTCAAGTGGATCCTCGAACACACCCCGGCGGAGCGGCAGACGGCGCTGTTCTCGGCCACCATGCCGGACGTGATCCGCCGCGTGGCGCACCAGCACCTGCGCGAACCGCGCGAGGTGAAGATCCGCTCGGCCACCTCCACTGTGGTCACCACCAGCCAGTCCTACTGCCAGACCCATACCGGGCAGAAGCTGGAAGCGCTGACACGCATCCTTGAAGTCGAGGACGACTTCGATGCAGCGCTGATTTTCGTGCGGACCAAGACGGCTACCGTCGAACTTGCCGACAAGCTCGAAGCGCGCGGCTATTCAGTGGCGGCACTCAACGGCGACCTGACCCAGGGCCTGCGCGAGCAGGTCATCGAGCGCCTCAAGGCCGGCACCATCGACATCGTGGTGGCCACCGACGTCGCCGCGCGCGGCCTCGACGTGGCGCGTGTCAGCCATGTCATCAACTACGACGTGCCCTACGACACCGAGGCCTACGTGCATCGCATCGGCCGCACCGGCCGCGCCGGCCGCACCGGCCGCGCCATCCTGTTCCTGGCGCCGCGCGAGATGTACATGCTGAAGCTGATCGAGCGCGCCACCAAGCAGAAGATCACCGCGCTGACCATGCCGACACCGGGCGAAGTGGCCAACCGCCGCGTCGCCCAGTTCACACAGCAGATCGTCGACATCATCAAGACCGAGAAGCTGGACTTCTTCTTCGACGTGGTACGCCGCATGGAAGGCGAGCAGGACATCGCCGCCCGCGAGATCGCGGCTGCACTGGCCTGGCTGGCGACGCGCGAGCGTCCGCTGCAGATGCCCGGCGCCAATGATCACGCGCCGCGCGACGTTGCGGCCGCTCCCGCCGCCGTCTCGCCAGCGCCGACTTTCGTCCGCGACACCGAGCGCAAGCCTGCCAGAGCCAGCACCAAGCCGCCCGAAAGCCATCCGGACGCCGAGCCGCGCCGCGAGCGCCCGGTGAAGGAAGGCCGCAGCGACACCCCCGTCAAGCAACGCAGCTTCGCCGACGGCGCCACCATGCAGCGCTACCGCATCGAGATCGGCCGCAACCAGGGCGTGCTGCCCAAGGAAATTGTCGGCGCCATCGCCAACGAAGCAGGTATTGCCGGCAAGGACATCGGCCAGATCAACCTGTTCGAGGACTACAGTTCGGTGGAACTACCGGCCAATCTGTCGGACGATCTGATGGACATCCTGCGCCGCATCCGCGTGCGCCAGTTCGCGCTCAAGACGCGCGTCATGGAGCCCGGCGAGTTCGTCGATACGCGCCCGCCGCGCCGCGCGCCACCTGCTGGCGATCGCAAGAAGCCGGACTGGAAGAAGCCCGCCGGTGCGAAACCGGAATGGAAGAAGCGGGAGAAGTAGTTCCACCCGTAGTCCACAAGACAGGAAGCAAGCTCATGGCGCTCTACAGCCTTGCCAACAGGAAACCCACTTTGGGGCACGACGCATGGGTCGCCCCCAATGCCACGGTCATCGGCGACGTTCAACTTGGCGACAACGCCAGCATCTGGTGGAACGCCGTGGTGCGCGGTGACAACGACACGATCAGCATCGGCGCCAACAGCAACATTCAGGATGGCTCCGTGCTGCATGCGGATGAAGGCGTGCCCCTCACCGTGGGCGCCAATGTGACTGTCGGACACCTGGTGATGCTGCACGGCTGCACCATCGGCGACGAATCGCTGATCGGCATCAAGTCGGTGATCCTCAACAAGGCCGTGATCGGCCGCCACTGCATCATCGGCGCCAATTCGCTGATTGCCGAAGGCAAGGTGATCCCCGATCGTTCGCTGGTGATGGGCTCGCCGGGAAAGGTGGTGCGGCAGCTGACGGACGACGAGGTGGCGCTTCTGCGCCATGCCGCGCAAGGCTACGTGGAGAACGCCCGGCGCTACCGGGCGGAGCTGAAGCAGGAAGACTGATTCAGCGCGGTGCGGCAGCTGGCTTGGGCGCCGCGGCTCCCGCAACCGGCGCCGACGAGGGCGCCAGCAGCGTCTTCTGCGGCACCTGGACGAAAATCTCGCCGTCCTTGATCATTCCGAGTTCATAGCGCGCGCGCTCCTCGATGGCTTCGTAGCCCGACTTGAGGTCGCGCACTTCGGCGTCCAGCCCGGCATTGCGCTGTTCCAGTTTCTGATTGACCTCGCGCTGCGCCTGCAATTGATTGTCGTAATCCCAGACGCGGAGCCAGCCGCCCTTGCCCAGCCACAATGGATACTGCAGCAGGGCGATGAGGACGACCAGCACCAGCGTCGGCCAGTTCATTGCGCGAGGGTGCGGCAGCGACTACTTCCTGATGTTGTAGAAGGCGTCTAGACCGGGGTAACTCGCCGTATCGCCGAGGTCTTCCTCGATGCGCAACAACTGGTTGTACTTGGCGATGCGATCGGAACGCGACAAGGAACCGGTCTTGATCTGGCCCGCGTTCAAGCCCACCGCAATGTCGGCGATGGTCGAGTCCTCGGTCTCGCCCGAGCGATGCGAGATCACCGACGTGTAGCCGGCACGCTTGGCCATTTCCACCGCAGCGAATGTCTCGGTCAGGGTGCCGATCTGGTTGATCTTGACCAGGATCGAATTGGCGATGCCCTGCTGGATGCCCTGCTTGAGAATCTTCGGGTTGGTGACGAAAATGTCGTCGCCGACGATCTGAACTTTCTTACCCAGTCGATCAGTCAGCAGTTTCCAGCCCGGCCAATCGCCTTCGGCCATGCCGTCCTCGATGCTGATGATCGGATAGCGATCCGCCAGCGTGGCCAGATAGTCCGTGAACGCCTCGGAAGTCAGTTCCAGTTTCTCCGAGGCCAGGATGTAGCGGCCGTCCTTGTAGAACTCCGAGGCCGCGCAATCCAGCCCCAGCACGACGTCCTGCCCCGGCGTGTAGCCGGCCATTTCGATCGCCTTGAGAATCAGTTCGATGGCCTCGTCATTGCCCGAGACATTCGGCGCGAAGCCACCTTCGTCGCCGACCGTGGTCGGGTAGCCTTTCTTGTCGACCAGTTTCTTGAGATTGTGGAAGACCTCTGCGCCGCAGCGAAGTGCCTCGCGGAAGCTGCTGGCCCCGACCGGCAGAATCATGAATTCCTGGATGTCGAGGTTGTTGTTGGCGTGCGCGCCGCCGTTGATGACGTTCATCATCGGCACCGGCATCTGCATCGGACCGGAGCCGCCGAAATAGCGATACAGCGGCAGGCCGGCCTCCTCGGCGGCCGCCTTGGCCACCGCCATCGACACGGCCAGCATGGCATTGGCGCCCAGGCGCGACTTGTTCTCGGTACCGTCGAGATCGATCAGGGCCATGTCGATGAATGACTGCTCTTCGGCATCGAGGCCGATGATGGCTTCCGAAATCTCGGTGTTGACGTTCTCCACGGCCTGCACCACACCCTTGCCGAGATAGCGGGCGGCATCGCCATCGCGCAGTTCGATGGCTTCGCGCGAGCCGGTGCTGGCGCCCGAGGGCACCGCGGCGCGGCCCATAACGCCCGATTCGAGCAGGACATCAGCTTCGACGGTGGGATTGCCGCGTGAGTCGAGAATCTCGCGGGCGACGACATCAACGATTGCACTCATGATTATTTCCTCGTGTTTAACTCAGTAAGCTTCGGCCAGCACTATGTCGAAATCCGACACGCCTGCGCGTGCACTGCGTGCAGCAAGATATTCGGGGGAATCGTAAAAGGTCTTCGCGGCGTCCATGCTCGGAAACTCCAGTACTACCAGGCGCTCCGGCTGCCAACTGCCTTCGAGCGTGATGTAGGGCGCACCGCGCACCAGATAGCGCCCGCCGTAGTGCTCGACCGCGATCTGCGCGAGGCGGCGATACTCCGCCATGCGCTCCGGATCGCTGGAACGCGCATCCACCACCAGGTAGGCGAGCTTGCTCATGCCGTCATTCCCTTGCGCTTGACCAGCGCGTCGAGTTCGATGAGTTGTTCGAGCAAAGCGCTCATTTGTGGCAGCGGCCACGCATTGGGGCCGTCCGACAGGGCCTTGGCCGGATCGGGATGGGTCTCCATGAACAGGCCCGAGACGCCGACCGCCACCGCCGCTCGCGCCAGCACCGGCACAAACTCGCGCTGACCGCCGCTCCTGTCGCCCTGCCCGCCCGGCAACTGCACCGAATGGGTGGCATCGAACACCACCGGGCAGCCCGTCTCGCGCATGATCGCGAGGCTGCGCATGTCCGACACCAGATTGTTGTAGCCGAAGGAAGCGCCGCGCTCGCAGACCATGATGCTGTCTGCGCCGTTGTTGACCTCCTTCGCCTTGAGCACCACCTGTTTCATGTCGCCCGGCGCCATGAACTGGCCCTTCTTGATATTCACCGGCTTGCCCGACGCGGCGCAGGCCTGGATGAAGTCGGTCTGGCGACACAGAAAGGCCGGCGTCTGCAGCACATCGACGACGGATGCGACAGCCGCTACTTCGTGTTCGGCATGCACATCGGTCAGCACCGGCACGCCGAGCTTCTTCTTCACGTCGGCCAGGATATCCAGCCCCTGCTCCATGCCCAAGCCGCGAAACGATTTGCCCGAGCTGCGATTGGCCTTGTCGTAGGACGACTTGTAGATGAAGTTCACGCCCAGCGCGCGGCAGATCTCCTGTAATTTCCCAGCGGTGTCGAAAGCCATGTCGCGCGATTCGATGACGCACGGGCCGGCGATCAGGAACAGCGGTTGATCGAGCCCGACCTCGAAGCCGCAGAGTTTCACTGGATGCCCTTGCGTGCCAGCGCCGCCTGAACGTAGGCGATGAACAGGGGATGGCCCGTGCGCGGGTTGGAGGTGAATTCGGGGTGGAACTGCACGCCGACAAACCACGGGTGGGTTGCCGCCGGAAGTTCCATCATCTCGGGCAGATCCTCGGTCGGCGTGCGCGCCGAAATCACCATACCGGCCGCTTCGAGCTTCGGCACGTAGGTGTTGTTGACCTCGTAGCGGTGACGATGCCTTTCATTCACCTCGGCGCCGTAGATCTTCGACGCCAGCGTACCGGGCTTGATCGGGCAGCGCTGGGCGCCGAGGCGCATCGTGCCGCCGAGATTGGAACTGGCGTCGCGCTTTTCGACGCGGCCCTCGCGGTCCTGCCACTCTGTGATCAGCGCGACCACTGGGTGCGGCGTGTCGGCATCGAACTCGGTGCTGTTGGCGCCCTCGAACCCGGCGACGTGACGGGCGAACTCGATGGTGGCGAGTTGCATGCCGAGACAGATGCCAAGATACGGCACCTTGTTTTCCCGCGCATA
>JBIJDI010000140.1:0-6383 GCA_044344235.1 Sulfuritalea sp.
TGGCCGGCGAGATCCTCGAGTCCACTGGCTCCCTGCGTGGAAACGACCGCGGGCACACCGTGGGCCATGGCCTCTAACGTTTTGATCTTGAGGCCGGCACCGTAGCGAACCGGATTGATCGCAATGTCGATGTGCGCGTAACACGCTGTCAGGTCGTCGATGAACCCCATGAAACGGATTCCGGGAATCCTCATTCCGGGAAAGGCCTCACCGACGTAGCCATAGACATCAAGACGCAGACCGGTGCCGGCCAGCGCCGGCCAGACCTGTTCGATGAACCACTGCAAGGCATCGACATTGGCATGCCACCGACTGGCAACAAAACCGATGACAGCGGCAGTGTGGCGCAACGTACCTTCGACGGTCGCCACCGGATGGGGCGCGAGCACAACTTTTTCGGCTCCCAGCCAGCTTAAGACTTTGGCGTACTCAGAGGATTGTATGCAAATGACTTGGTCATAGCGCCGCATGATGGCGATTTCCTCGTCCTCGGTCAGCGGATATTCATCGCGCACTCGAAGGGCGGCCATGCTACGCGTCCTGTCGCTGACCAGGTCGTTGGTATCAAGAAAAGTCCGACCATTGACCGGAATTGCATTGAGCATGAAGCTGAGTTCGGTTTTCACGATGAGATACACAGCCGGGAGTGACGACTCATTGAAGACTCGGCCGAATCGCTCCTTAAGTGCAGCCTGGCTTGAAGCCCGGCCGGGCTCACCAAGAATGAACAACTCGAAGCGCGTGCCCATGCTGTTCATCAGATCGACTTCGGCCTGCGTAACCCCATGCAGGTAGACTACCGCCAGCGAATACCTGCCCGACAGGAACATTACCAGCGCGCGGGTTCTCGCCGAAAGACCGTTGCCCTGTATCCAGAACGGGGAACCAGTGATCAGCACTACGCGCTGGCGGCCGGTCGCCGGATCAGTCTGTTCGCCCGTGCCCATGGCGCCTGATCGGCAGTTCACTCGGATGGCAGGTCGAGCGCCGCCTGGTCACCGCCGAGGGCGCTGGGCTGTCGCAAGCCAAAATGCCGCCAGATGCTGGGCGTGGCCACGCGGCCGCGCGGCGTACGCTGCAGGTAGCCCTGCTGGATCAGGTAGGGTTCGAGTACGTCCTCGATGGTGTCGCGCGCTTCGCCTATCGCCGCCGCAAGGTTGTCCACGCCGACCGGGCCGCCGGCGAACTTCTCCAGGATCGCGCCGAGCAGCTTGCGGTCCATGACGTCGAGGCCGAGGTGATCGACGTCGAGCATGGTCAGCGCCGCATCGGCCACCGCGCGGGTGATCTTGCCGTCGGCCTTGACCTCGGCGAAATCGCGCACGCGGCGCAGCAGGCGGTTGGAAATGCGCGGCGTGCCGCGCGAGCGTTTGGCGATTTCGACCGCGCCGTCTTCGACGATGTCGCAGTTGAGCAGGTGCGCCGAGCGGCGCACGATCAGGGCGAGTTCTTCTGGCGTGTAGAACTCCAGCCGGGCGACGATGCCGAAGCGGTCGCGCAGCGGGTTGGTCAGCATGCCTGCGCGGGTGGTGGCGCCGATCAGGGTGAAGGGCGGCAGGTCGAGCTTGACCGAGCGCGCCGAGGGGCCTTCGCCGATCATGATGTCGATCTGGAAATCTTCGAGCGCAGGGTAGAGAATTTCCTCGACCACAGGCGAGAGGCGATGAATTTCGTCGATGAACAGCACGTCGTTGGGCTCAAGGTTGGTCAGCATCGCGGCCAGGTCGCCGGCACGCTCGAGGACCGGGCCTGATGTCTGGCGCAGGTTGACTCCCATCTCGCGGGCGATGATGTGCGCCAGAGTGGTCTTGCCCAGCCCCGGCGGACCGAACAGCAGGACGTGGTCCATCGATTCGGCGCGCCGCTTGGCGGCCTCGATGAAGATTTCGAGTTGGCCGCGAATTTTTTGCTGGCCGACGTAATCAGCGAGCCGCTTGGGCCGCAGGGCACGCTCGAGCGCGTCCTCCTGCGTGGATTCCTTGCCGGCGGAGATCAGTCGCTCGGGTGATGGCTCGGCGAATTTGTCGGTCTGGATGCTCATGGCGCCAGTTTAGCCGACGCAGTTGCCAGCTTGGTTCACGACGACTTGGAAAGCAGCTTCAACGCTGCGCGAATGCCGTCGGAAACCGAGACATCGGGCGCCAGCCCTTTCATTGCCGTGAGCGCCTCTCGTTCGTTGTAGCCGAGCGCCAGCAGGGCGTTCATGATGTCGGAAACGGCATCGCTCGCCGTGTCGCCAACGCCGACTTTCGCGCCGCTCGTTGCCAGCGTTTTCGGCAGTCGGTCGCGCAGTTCCAGCAGCAGGCGTTCGGCGGTTTTCTTGCCGATGCCCGGCACCTTGGTTAGCCGCCCGGCTTCCTGCAGGGTGACCGCCTGCGCCAGTTCCGTCACCGACATGCCCGAAAGCACCGCGAGCGCCGTGCGGGCCCCGATGCCGGAGATCTTCAGCAACTGGCGGAAGGCGGCGCGTTCGTCCTGCGACGCGAAGCCGTACAGGTAGTGGCCGTCCTCGCGCACGATCAGGTGCGTGTGCAGCGACACCTTCTCGCCCGTCGCCGGCAGGTTGTAGAAGGTGCTCATCGGCACATCGACTTCATAGCCGAGGCCCTGCACATTCACCGTGATGGAGGGCGGATTTTTTTCGATGAGAGTTCCGGTAATGCGACCGATCATGACATTCCTTCTTTTTGAACTGGGCTATCGAGGATTTCAGTGATGCGGCGGACAAGATTGCCGATTACGGCCTGTTGATCGAATGCGGCGTACTTGGCGGCAAAGGCCTGAGCGTTGCTGCGCCAAGAGGGATTATCGATCAGGTCGGCGAGTACCGCGCGCAGGTCGCCCGGCGCCTGTTCCGGATTCACCAGGCGTCCCGCGCCCATTTCCTCGACGCGGCGCGCGACAAGAAACTGTTCCAGATGTCCGGGCAGCAGGAGTAGCGGCTTGCCGGCAAGCAGAAAGGCGGTGGTCGTCGCCAGGCTGGCGTAGGTAATCGCGATATCGGCTTCGCGGGTCATTTGCTCGATGTCCGCCGGATGATCGAGAAAGACCAGATGCGGTGCGGCAAAGCGCGCTGCCAGGCCGGCCGGCATATTCGGAAAGTAGACCACGGCGGCGTGTCCGAGCGTGAGCAGCGCAGCTAGCACCGCTTCGTGGTGCGGGCTCTCCGGGCGCAGATAGGCGAACAGCCGGGGAGTAAGACCCGCCGGCCATGTTGCGCTCCGTCCGGCGCCGGCGCTGGGCAGGCTGCCCCAGTAGCGGGCCGGCCCGCGGTCGGCATAGTGGTCCAGCTCGGGAAAGGTCACCAGCGCTTCCTCGGCCACATTGAAAAGATCGGCCAGGTGCTGCATCTGGGCGTACTTGAAGCGGGCCAGCACCGTATTGACGGCGAACAAGGCGGTCAGGTCGAGCTGACTGATGGCTTGTTCTGGCAGCGCCGACCATGGACGCATGTTCGGCAAGGGACTGTGCCGTGGCGGGGCCGTAAAGCCATTGGAGAACAGCATGACCGGGATGCCCAGGGTTCGCGCCGCAAGCAGTGCCGTCGGGGCGTGATCCGCCAGCACCAGATGGGCGCCAGTCAGGCGCATGGCTTCGCGCCAGCCGCCGACCAGTCCGAACAGGGCGCGTGGATCGGCGTAACCAAAACGCAGCAGGATATCGGCATAGGTCAGGGGTGGGCCCGGGCGAGTGACTTCGGGCACGGTCGGGGCGGCCAGCCAGCCGAAGCCTTCGCCGGCCAGAAAATCACCGACCACGGCGGGCTGGGTCACCATCCAATGCACCGCGTGTCCGGCGTCACGCAAGGCCCGCGCCAGCGGCATGAATGCTCCCACATGCCCCAGATTCGCCCCGAATTCCCACGCATAAAGGATCGAAGCCATTACATCAGCCTCCCGTTCTTGACCCGGCGCCCGGCGGTGGCCAGCGCGCCCATGCCCTGCCCGCCGTGGGCGTGGGCGATCGCGCAGGCCAGCGCGTCGGCGGCATCAGGACTGGGTATCCCCGGCAGTTTGAGCAGACGCGCCACCATTTGCTGCACCTGTTCCTTCGCCGCCTTGCCGTGGCCGACCACGGCCTGCTTGACTTGCAGCGCGGTGTATTCCGCCACCGGCAGGTTCGCCGTGACCAGCGCGGAAATTGCCGCGCCGCGTGCCTGGCCGAGCAACAGCGTGGATTGCGGATTGACATTGACGAAGACGATTTCGACCGCCGCCTGTTGCGGGCCGTAGGTCGCGATGATCTCTGCGATGCCGTCGAGGAGGGTCTTGATCCGCTGCGGCAGGCTGCCCGCCGCATCGGTCTTGATGCAGCCGCTGGCGACATAGCCCAGCGTATTGCCGGCCTTGTCGATGACGCCAAACCCGGTCGAGCGCAGGCCGGGATCAATGCCGAGAATGCGGATGGATGTCGTCACCACAGCTTTCATTTCCGCGCAAGATACACGCCCCACACGGCGAGCGCCATGCCGACCAGTGCCATGCCGGCCAGGCGTTCGTCGAACAGCAGCCAGGCGATCAGTGCGGTGCTCGGTGGCACCAGGTAGAACAGGCTGGCGAGATTCACCGCGCTGCCGCGGCGGATCAGCATGTTGAGCAGAGAAATCGCGCCGACCGAAAGTACCAGCACCAGCCAACTCAGGGCGAAGATGAACTCGGGCACCCATTCGACGCGGAAGTTCTCGGTAAGGGAGACGACCACGGCGGTGGCGACCGCTGTCGGCAGGAATTGGGCAATGGCGCCGGTGCGCCAGTCGAAGCTGGGACAGAAACGCTTCTGGTACAAGGTTCCGGCAGTGATGCCTGCCAGCGCTGCCAGCGCCGGCCACAGGGCCTCCAGACCGAAGCCGCTGCCGAGTTTGCCCGACACCACCAGTGCCACGCCGACGAAACCCAGCATTAGTCCGAGCCATTGCCGGGCCAGCACGGCTTCGTTCAGCAACCAACCGGCGCCGACGGCCGTGAAGAGTGGCTGAATGCCCACCACCAGGCTGGTAACGCCGGCCGGCAGTCCCTTCGAGATCGCAATGAAAACGCCGCCGAGGTACACGCCATGCACCAGAAGGCCGGAAACGCCAATGTGAAACCACTGCCGCGCGTCCTTGGGCCAGGGCGCCCGCATCGCCAGCGCCACCAGGGTCATCAGCGAGATCACCAGCAGGTAGCGGATCAGCAGAAACGTCAGCGGCTCGGCATGCGGCAAGCCGAACTTGGCGCCGATGAAACCCGTGCTCCAGAGCAGGACGAACAACAGGGGGGCGGAACGGTTCATGAAAAGTGCGGTCGAAAACCCAGCCCGCAAGGGTAACCGATTCGTAACTCCTGTGCCGCGCCTGTGCGGCGCTATGATGCACACTGATTGATCAAGGAGCCGCCATGATTCGCAAACTTTTCGCCGGACTGATAACCGTGCTGGTACTGACGGGGGCTGCTTGGGCCGAGGTGCCGGCGACCGGTACCGCAGCGCCGGGATTCTCCCTGCCCGACCAGAACGGCGCGCCGCGCCGCCTGGCCGAATGGCGCGGCCGCTGGGTGGTGCTCTACTTCTATCCCAAGGACGACACGCCGGGCTGCACCACGGAAGCCTGCAGCTTTCGCGACGACATCTCCCTGATTACGGCGCTGGGCGCGCAGGTGGTCGGCATCAGCGTCGACGATACGGTGTCGCACAAAGCCTTCGCCGAGAAGCATCGCCTGCCCTTCCCGCTGCTTTCCGACGCCACGGCCGAGGTGGCGAAGCAATATGGCGCGCTCTCGGACTGGCTGGTGATGAAAGTGGCGAAGCGCTACACCTTCATCGTCGATCCGGCGGGCCGCATCGCCAAGGTTTACCTTTCAGTCGATCCCTCGCGTCATTCGCAGGAGATCGTCGCCGATCTGAAGCAACTGCAAGGCAAGGCAGCCGGCCGGTAAGGCCGCCGGCGGCGTCCCGGGCGGGGCAGGCCTACTCGTCGATCACCGCGGTCGTATAAACCTCCTGCACGTCGTCCAGCGCTTCGAGCGCGTCGAGCAGTTTCTGCATTTTCAATGCGTCCTCGCCGGCGAACTCGGTTTCGTTTTGCGGCTTTTGAATCACTTCGCCGAACTCTGCCTTGAAGCCGGCTTTCTCCAGCGCTTCCTTGACCGCGGCGAAATCGTTGGGCGGGGTGATGACTTCGATCGAGCCGTCTTCATTGCTCTGTATGTCGTCGGCGCCGGCCTCGATCGCCGCATCCATCAGCGCGGCCTCGCTGGTACCGGGGGCGAACAGCATCTGGCCGCAGTGGGTAAACAGAAAGGCGACGCTGCCATCGGTGCCCATGTTGCCGCCGTGCTTGGCGAAGGCGTGGCGCACTTCGGCGACGGTGCGCACCTTGTTGTCGGTGAGGCAATCCACCATCACCG
>JBIJDI010000004.1:0-20745 GCA_044344235.1 Sulfuritalea sp.
TCGCGGATGGCGCGGATCACCAGACTGGATTCCTGATAGATCAGGAAGGCGCCGCTCTGTGCCTTGGAGGCGCCATCGATGGCGGTCCACAGCTGTTGCAGGTAGTTGAGGTCCCACTGCAGTTCTTCCAGCGTGCGGCCGATGCCGGCGGTGCGGGCGATCAGGCTGGTGCCGCTGGGGACCACCAACTGGTCCATGACGTCGCGCAGTTCCTGCCGGTCATCACCCTCGATGCGGCGCGAAACGCCGCCACCGCGGGGATTGTTGGGCATCAGCACCAGATAGCGGCCGGCAAGCGAGACGTAGGTCGTCAGTGCCGCGCCCTTGTTGCCGCGCTCGTCCTTTTCGACCTGGACGATGAGCTCCTGGCCGTTGCTGAGAACGTCCTGGATGCGCGCCTTGCCTGCGTCGACGCCGGGCTTGAAGTAGTTGCGCGAAATTTCCTTGAACGGCAGAAAGCCGTGGCGCTCGGCGCCATAGTCCACAAAGGCGGCTTCGAGACTGGGCTCGATGCGGGTGATGACGGCCTTGTAGATGTTGCTCTTGCGCTGTTCCTTGTTGGCTGATTCGATGTCGAGGTCAATCAGTTTCTGACCATCAACGATCGCGACGCGGAGTTCCTCAGCCTGCGTCGCATTGAAAAGCATGCGTTTCATGTGTGCTCCCGCGCGCATTCACTGCAGGAGGGCACGACAAATCGCACATCGCGGGCGTCAGGACGCGGGCGGTGTGCCTCGGGTTTGCGTTTGGTTCGGCAGGTTCATGGTGCCTATGGTTGTTCGTGGCAAACGGGATGGATGACTTGTCTTCGTTTCGGCGGTCGCTGACTCATGATCAGCGTCCGGCAATCTGTGCCCAAATCTGTGCGTGTAGTGCGCGCAATAAAAGTAGTATCGAAGTAGTATCGCTCTTTCGGGCGAGCGAAACACCCTGTGGTTGGCTGGTCGCGTTACCGGTCGGAGTTGTTAAGTCCGGCGGCTGTCTTCTGTTGCTTTCGCGCCCTTGTTGCCTCCATGCATCTGATCGCTGACAAGCGACGCTGCGCTGGCGGTAACAACACCCCGGGAACCATGCCACCGACGCCACTTCGGGCCGCCGGGCACACCGTCGCGGGACGGCTAACCAAGACATCAGTATATTGCAAATGAAGGACTTAAGCAAAGATTCGGTTACATGGCTTGAAGTTGGCGATGAGTCTGAGGGTCAGCGCATCGACAACTTCCTGTTGCGCATCGCCAAGGGGGTGCCCAAGAGCCACATCTATCGCATTCTGCACAGTGGCGAGGTGCGGGTGAACAAGGGCCGGGTGCAGGCCGAGTACCGCCTGCAGGTCGGCGACAAGTTGCGGGTGCCCCCCATGCGGACCGCCGAGCGCCCGTCCCAAGCCGCTGTTCCGGCAAGGAATTTTGAAGTCGCCTTCGAGGATGAGGCTTTTATCGTGGTCGACAAGCCGGCGGGCGTCGCGGTGCACGGCGGCAGCGGCGTGTCCTTCGGGGTCATCGAGCAGTTGCGCCGCGCGCGGCCGCTGGCCAAGTTCCTCGAACTGGCGCACCGGCTCGATCGGGATACCTCGGGTCTGTTGATCGTGGCCAAGAAGCGCATGGCACTGACCAGGCTGCATGACCAGTTCCGTGACGGGATCATCAACAAGCGCTATCTGGCGCTGGTCAAGGGGCGCTGGCGCAACGAACTGCAGCATGTGCGCCTGCCTCTGTACAAGTATCTGACGGCGGACGGGGAGCGGCGCGTCAGCGTCAATGCCGAGGGCAAGGCCGCGCATTCCGTCGTGCGGCTGGTGGCGCGCTGGGAAAACTTCAGCCTGGTCGAGGTTGAATTGAAAACCGGGCGGACGCATCAGATTCGCGTGCATCTGTCGCACCTCGGTTTCCCGATTGCCGGCGACGACAAATACGGCGACTTTCCCCTGAACAAGGCCTTGCAGAAGACCGGGCTCGGCCGCATGTTCCTCCATGCGGCGAAACTTGCGCTACCGCATCCGCTTTCCGGGGCGCTCGTGGAACTTGAATCACCGCTGCCGGTGGAATTGCGCAGCTTTACGGAAAAACTCGATAGAAACGAGACACGGGATTATGGGCAAGCGTTTTGAACTGATTGTTTTTGACTGGGACGGCACGCTGATGGATTCCACGGGCGCCATCGTGGCCAGCATCCAGGCGGCGGCACGGGATCTCGGCATCGAGCCGCCCTCCGACGAGCGCGCGCACCACATCATCGGCCTCGGCCTGATCGATGCCCTGCGTCACGCCTTGCCGGACCTGCCTGCCGAGCGTTACCAGGACGTCGCGTTGCGCTACCGCCAGCACTACATGGCGCGTGATCAGGACTTGCTGCTGTTCGAGGGCGCCGAGGCGCTGATCGACGAACTGGCCACGGCTGGCCATTATCTTGCGGTCGCAACCGGCAAGACGCGCAAGGGGCTGGATCGGGCCTTCGAGGTCAGCGGGCTGGGCCCACGTTTTCATGCCTCGCGCTGTGCCGACGAATGCCACTCCAAGCCGCACCCGCAGATGCTCGAAGAGTTGATGGACGAGTTTGGCGTAGCGCCGGAAGCCACCTTGATGATCGGCGACACCACCCACGACCTGCTGATGGCCAGGAACGCCGGCGTGGCGGCGCTGGGTGTGTCCTACGGCGCGCATCCGCGTGACTCGCTGGAGGCTGAATCCCCTCTTTACTGTGCGGCCAATGTGGCGCAACTGGCGGCGTGGCTGCGGGAACGGGCTTGAAGCAGCGATTGGTCTGCGCCAGTGACGAACTGGTTGAGGGTGGGCGTGGCGTGCGCTTCACGGTTGATCATCACGGTGTCAGTGAGCCGGCTTTCGCTGTGCGTTTTCGTGGGAGCGTACACGCCTATCTGAACCGCTGCGCTCATGTGCCGGTCGAACTGGACTGGCAGCAGGGCGAGTTCTTCGATCATTCCGGCTTATACTTGATTTGCGCTACACACGGTGCGCTGTATGCCCCGGAATCAGGGCGTTGCCTGGGTGGCCGCTGCAATGGCAAGGGGCTTGCGGTGCTGTCGGTGAGCGAGCGTGAAGGGTCAGTTTTTTTTAACGAGGAAGGCGGGGACAGTGTTGGATAGTAACGATAGTCAGTGGGAACGCAAGGTCCTCGAAAAGCTCTCTCTGGAAGCGCTTGTCGAGCAGCGGCGCGGTCGTCGCTGGGGCATATTCTTCAAGTCGCTGGGGTTTGCTTATCTGGCGGTAATTCTCGGCCTGGTGATGGATTGGGGGCAGACCGACAAGCTCGCCGACGGCGCAAAATTCACCGCACTGGTTAATCTGAACGGCGTGATCAAGGCCAAGGGCGACGCCAATGCCGAGCATGTCATCAGCGGCCTGCAGGCGGCGTTCGAAGACAAGCATACGGCGGGGGTTATCCTGCGCATCAACAGCCCGGGTGGCAGCCCGGTCCAGTCCGGCATCATCAACGACGAGATCGGGCGCTTGCGCGCGGCGCATCCGGCAATTCCGCTGCACGTGGTAGTGGAGGATGTCTGTGCTTCAGGCGGCTACTACGTGGCGGTAGCGGCAGACAGGATTTTCGTGGACAAGGCCAGCATCATAGGTTCGATCGGCGTGCTGATGGATGGCTTCGGCTTTACCGGCACCATGGAGAAGCTCGGCATCGAACGCCGGTTGCTGACCGCAGGCGAGAGCAAGGGATTTCTCGATCCGTTTTCGCCGCAGAACGAACATCACAAGGATCATGCCAAGCAGATGCTGGGCGAAATTCACCAGCAGTTCATCGACGTGGTGAGAAAAGGTCGCGGCAAACGGCTCAAGGAAACGCCCGAGATGTTTTCCGGCCTGATGTGGAGTGGCGCCAAGAGCATCGAACTGGGCCTGGCCGACGGTTTCGGCACGGTCGACAGCGTGGCGCGGGATGTGTTCAAGGCGAGCGACGTGCGCGACTTCAGCGTCAAGCAGAACTTTGCCGAGAAGTTCGCCAAACAGTTCGGCGCTGACATGGCCGAGAGCATGTCCAGCGCGCTGATGCGCTTTACGCTACGTTGATCGCGCCGACCGCCATGTCGGCCAGCAGCAGTTCCTGTGCGCTGAAGCGGTCGCGTCGCGTCGGTTTGATGCGGTATTCGCCGCTGCCATCCATTTCCCAGGCCTGACTGTTGTCCGCGAGGTAGGGCTTGAGCCCTTCCTTGAGCACACGTCGCTTGAGCTTCGGCTCCAGCACCGGGAAGCTGATTTCGATGCGACGGAAGAAATTCCGCTCCATCCAGTCGGCACTGGAAAGGTAGATGTTCTGCTTGCCGTTGGCGTGAAAATAGAAAATACGGTGATGTTCGAGGAAGCGGCCGATGACCGAGCGCACACGGATGTTCTCGGAGAGGCATTTCACTCCGGGGCGCAAGGAACAAACGCCGCGTACGATCAGGTCAATCTTGACGCCGGCTGTACTCGCTTCGTAGAGGGCTGCGATGATCTCCGGTTCAAGCAGGGAGTTCATCTTCGCGATGATGCGCGCTGGCTTGCCGTCATGCGCCGCCTCGGTCTCTGCCCGGATTGCATCCAGCATCTTCGAGTGGAGTGAGAAGGGCGCCTGCCAGAGGTGCTTCAGAGCGGTCGCCTTGCCGAGTCCCGTGAGTTGCTTGAATACTTCGTTGACGTCGTCGCCGATTTCCGGATTGGCCGTCAGCAGGCCAAAGTCGGTGTAGAAGCGCGTGGTGCGCGGATGGTAGTTGCCGGTGCCGAGATGGATGTAGCGGCGATAGCCGTGATCCTCGCGGCGCAATACCATGAGCATCTTGGCGTGGGTCTTGTAGCCGACCACGCCGTAGACCACATGGGCGCCGACTTCTTCCAGTCGTGCCGCGATGGAAAGGTTGGCCTCTTCTTCGAAGCGAGCCATCAATTCCACCACCACCGTGACTTCCTTTCCCTTCTCGGCCGCGCGTAACAGGTGTTCCATCAACACCGAGTCGGTGCCGGTGCGATACACGGTCATCTTGATCGCCACCACGTGCGGGTCGTCCGCCGCCTGCTGCAACAGCTGGATGACCGGATTGAATGATTGAAACGGGTGATGCATCAGGATGTCCTGCTTGCGGATGCTGGCGAAAATGTCGTACCGCTTGGTCAGGACGGTCGGCAGCCCCGGCTGGAGGGGGGCGTACTTCAGGTCGGGACGATCCACCTGGTCGGGAACTGACATCAGGCGCACCAGATTGACGATGCCGGGCACACGATAGAGGTCGCTGCGTTCAAGTTCGAACTGATGCATCAGAAAATCGGTCATGACTTCGGAGCAACTGTCGGCGACTTCCAGGCGCACTGCATCGCCAAAGTGGCGTTGCGGCAGTTCTCCCTGCAATGCGATGCGCAAGTTCTTCACTTCTTCATCATCGACGAACAGGTCTGAATTGCGCGTGACGCGGAACTGATAGCAGCCGAGAACATTCATGCCGGTGAACAGTTCGCCAACATAGGCGTGGAGCACCGATGACAGAAAGACAAATCCGTAGTCGACGCCGCAAAGTTCCCTGGGGATCTGGATCACCCGTGGCAGAGCCCGGGGTGCCTGAACGATGGCCGCGCCCGAACTGCGGCCGAACGCGTCGGTTCCTTCGAGTTCAACGGCAAAGTTGAGACTCTTGTTCAGCACGCGCGGGAAGGGATGCGAGGGGTCGAGTCCGATAGGGGTCAGCACCGGCATCACTTCATTGACGAAAAAGTCGTGTATCCAGACGCGCTGAGCGTCGTTCCACAAACTGCGGCGGAAAAAGGCAATGCCTTCCTTTTCCAACGCCGGAAGGATCACATCATTCAGCAGCGCGTACTGCTCGGCGATCAGAGCATGTGCCTGGTCGGTCACACGGCGAAATACATCCAGCGGCGGCATTCCGTCGGCAGCGGCTGCATGGCTGCCCAGCTTGATTTGCTCCTTGAGGCCGGCGACACGGATCTCGAAGAACTCGTCGAGATTCGATGAAACGATACACAGAAAACGCAGCCGCTCCAGCAGGGGCACCCGATTGTCGGCCGCTTGCGCGAGGACGCGCCGGTTGAACGCGAGCAGGGAGAGTTCGCGATTGAGGAAATGTTCGACAGGAAAACGGCGCGGGGTGGGCATGAGAGCTTTCAGATGATTCGAAACGAATAATTATGTGTCAGTTTTGTTGCAGCGAGATGACGCGGATCAAACTTTCGGCAGGAGGTAGAATTGTCGCATGGCCTACGAACTGATCGCCGCGGTCGATCTCGGCTCCAACAGCTTTCGCCTGCAGGTGGGACGAATTGTGGCCAACCAGATCTATCCTTTGGACGGTCTCAAGGAGTCGGTCAGGCTCGCTGCAGGCCTGAATTCGGACAAGCGGCTGGACGCGGCGTCCCAGCAACGGGGCGTTGAGGCGCTATCCCGTTTCGCCGAGCGCTTGCGCGACTTTGATCAGGGGGCGGTGCGCGCTGTGGCGACCAACACCTTGCGCGTGGCGAAGAATGCCGAGCAGTTTCTCGAAAAGGCCGAGGCCGCGCTGGGCTTTCCAATCGAGGTGATTGCCGGCCGCGAAGAAGCGCGCCTGATCTATCTCGGCGTTGCGCACACCCTGGCCAACCCGCAAACACGCCAATTGGTCGTCGATATCGGCGGCGGCTCCACCGAATTCGTCATCGGACAGAGCATGGATCCGATCCGGCTCGAATCGCTCTACATGGGCTGTGTCAGCTTCAGTTTGCGCTTCTTTCCGGACGGGCGTGTCGACAAGCGCTCATTCAAGGACGCGGAACTGGCGGCACGAAGGGAGTTGCAGGCCATTGTGCACGCCTATCGCGAGACGGGATGGGACGAGGCCATCGGTTCTTCGGGTACGGCCAAGGCGATTGTCGACTTGCTGGAGTTGAACGGCTTCTCCGATCACGGCCTTACCCGCGATGGACTGGAGAAGCTGCGCAACGAACTCCTGCATGCGGGCGATGCCTCGCGCATGAAACTGCAGGGACTGCGCGCCGACCGCATTCCGGTATTGCCGGGGGGGCTGGCAATCATGTCCGCCGTATTCAAGGAATTCGGGCTGGAGCGCATGGCATTTTCGGAGGGTGCGCTGCGTCTGGGCGTGCTCTACGATCAGCTCGGCCGCTATCACCATGATGATCTGCGTGAAGCGACGGTGAATCGTTTCATGCAACGCTATGACGTGGATCGGCGGCAGGCGGCGCGCGTTGCCCATACAGCGCTCGGTTTGCTCAATCAGCTGGTTCCCGAGAGCCATGTGGCGGGACATCCGGATGCCCAGTTTCTGGTCTGGGCGGCGCGTTTGCATGAGGTTGGCATTTCCGTGGCGCATTCCAGCTATCACAAGCACAGCGCCTATATCCTCGCCAACGCCGACATGCCGGGATTTTCCCGGCGCGATCAGGCGCGCCTGTCACGGCTCGTGCTTGCGCATCGCGGCAAACTGGAGCGGGCCCAGCCTTTGCGCGGAGAAGCTCCGGAATGGACGCTGATTTTCTGTCTGCGAACGGCAGTCCTGCTGCACAGATCACGTGACGATCAGCCGCCGCCGTCACGTTCTGCCGGGTTTACCCGCAACGGTTTTCAGTTGACGCTGGGCTCTGACGGCTTGAATATGCTGCCGCTCACGACAGCGGCGCTGGACGATGAGGCGCAGCAGTGGGCCGGAATTGGCGGCGAACTTCGGGTTAATCGCGACGCCTGATTGGCCGGACCTGAGTCGTGGCTATAATCAAGGCTCCTATAGCCAACGCCAGCCAACGCCAGCCACTGCCTGATGTCTGACGCGCACATTGAAGTGATCGTTCGCGAAGGCGGACGCCTCGTCAGGCTTTCCGGGCGCTGGACGCTGGCGACCACTTCGCAGCGTGCAGCGGAACTGTCCCAAGAACTGAATCGCGCGGTGGATCCGGCCAGTACGTGGGATTGCCTGGACGTTGAGGCGATTGACAGTGCCGGCGCAATACTGCTTTGGCGCGCATGGGACCGGGTCTTGCCCGGCCAATTGTCGATCAAACCGGAACATCGGCGGGTCTTCGAACGCATTGACACTGCCGATAACGAGCCGCGTGCGGCGGTGGTGCCGATTTCGCCGCTCCATGGCGCGATGGTTATTGGCGAGGCGGTGATCGGCATCGGTCGCCATCTGGTCGATTTCGTCGCCCTGGTAGGTCAGTTTGGAATGAATCTGGTGCACGTCCTGCGCTATCCCGTCGATCTGCCGCGCCGCGAGATATCCGCCAACCTTTACAAGAGCGGAGTTCGCGCGATGCCGGTGACCGCTCTGGTCGGCTTTCTCATCGGCGTAGTGCTGTCCTATCTCTCTGCCCTGCAGCTCAAGCAGTTCGGGGCGGACATCTTTATCGTCAATATCATCGGTCTCGGTCTGGTGCGGGAACTCGGTCCGGTGCTGGTGGCCATTCTGGTCGCCGGCCGATCCGGTTCCGCGATGACGGCGCAACTGGGCGTGATGCGTGTCACGGAGGAAATCGATGCCCTGGCAACGATGGGGGTACCGCGGGGCCTGCGGCTGGTATTTCCCAAAGTGGTGGCCCTGACCATCGTCATGCCCCTGCTCGTGCTGTGGAGTACGGCGATCGCGCTGATCGGCGGCATGGTCTCGGCCCAGTTGCAGCTCGATATTTCGTATGGATTCTTCTTCCAGACTTTGCCGCGCGTGGTGCCGGCGGCCAACCTCTGGATTGGTCTGGCCAAGGGCGCAGTATTCGGCATGTTCGTCGCTCTGGTGGCCTGTCATTTCGGTCTCAGGGTGCGGCCCAACACGGAAAGCCTGTCGAGCAATACGACGGCCTCCGTGGTTTCGGCGATCACGATAGTCATCATCATCGATGCCGTGTTTGCCATCGCCACGCGCGGCATCGGCCTGCCACTATGAGTTCTGCCGACATGACAGTCCCCGTCATCCGTGTTCGTGATCTTTCCACCCGCTTCGGCGACGTGTGGATTCACAAGGGGCTCGACCTCGACATTCACCGCGGCGAACTGGTTTCGCTGGTGGGCGGTTCCGGCAGTGGCAAGACCACGCTGTTGCGCATGGTGGTGGGTTTGCTGCTGCCGACCAGCGGCAGCATCGAGGTTTTCGGCGAGCCGTTATTTGGCGGCGGCGTCGCGCGCGAGCGCTCCCTGCGCCAACGCTTCGGCGTGCTCTTCCAGCATGGCGCACTGTTTTCAGCCTTCAACGTCTATGACAATATCGCCTTTCCCTTGCGCGAGTTGAAGCGCTACGACGAGGGTGCCATTCACGATCTGGTGATGCTCAAGCTGTCGATGGTCGAACTGCTGCCACGGCATGGCAAGTTGATGCCGGCGGAGCTTTCCGGCGGCATGGTCAAGCGCGTCGCACTGGCCCGCGCGCTGGCGCTGGAGCCCGAACTGCTGTTGCTCGACGAGCCGACTGCCGGACTGGATCCGGATCGTTCTGACAGCTTTGTGCGTCTGATCCGCATGCTGGGTGAAGAACTCGGGCTTACCGTGATGCTGGTCACGCACGACCTCGATACGCTGGGGGCGCTCTCGACACGCGTCGCGGTGTTGGCCGAACAGCGGATTCTCGCCTATGGTACGACCGAAGAAATCATGCATACCGATCATCCCTTCATCCGCAATTTTTTCCTTTCCGAGCGCAGCGTGCGTGCCCTGCAGAATTCAGGGCACGTTGCCGTGCCGTATTGAAAGCGCCGAACCATGGAAAACCGATCTCACGCACTGGCAGCGGGTATTTTCACCATTCTGCTGGGCATTGCCGCCGCTGTCGCACTCTGGTGGCTGGGGCAGACCCGCGATACTTCGGCAACCTACATTCTGGAAACCCGAGGCAACGTGACCGGGCTCAACGTCCAGGCCCAAGTCCGCTATCGGGGGATTCGCGCCGGCAAGGTGGAGTCCATCGAACAGGATGAAGCCGACCCGCGCGTGATCCGGGTGCGCATCAACATCGACAAGCGCTTCATGCTGACAAAAGGAAGTACCGCCGAACTTGGTTATCAGGGCGTCACCGGTCTGGCCTATGTGCAGATCGAGGACGACGGCTCGTCAATCGAACCGTTGAAGGGGAAAGACGGCGAAGCGCCGCGCATTGCGATTCGGGCCACGGTGTTCGACACGCTGGGCGAGAGGGCGGGCGAGATGGTCGACCAGATCAGCGCATCCTCCGTGCGCCTGGGCAAGTTGCTGGACGAGAAGAATGTGCAGAATCTCACGCGTGCCCTGGAGAACGTGGCGGCAGCCTCCGATGGCCTGCGCGAGATGCCGGCGATACTCGCCTCGATGCGCGAGGCCTTGTCGGAAAGCAACATGCGCAGCCTGCGGCAGATCCTGATGCATGTCGAAAAGACTGCCGGGGAGAGTGCACCGCTGACCGCGGAAATCCGGGAGTTGGTGAAATCGATGAGCGTCCTCTCGCGTCGCTTCGACCATCTTACGGGCAGCGCCGGCGATGAGTTGACCAGCGGCACCTTGCCCCGGGCCAACGCCCTGATGCGCGAACTGGCGACCAATTCGCGCCAGTTGTCGCGTGTTCTGGAGGGTCTTGAAAGCAATCCGCAGATGTTGATTTTTGGTCGTGGCGCGGCGGCGCCCGGTCCCGGCGAGGCTGGTTTTTCGGCGCCGGCCAAACAGGGAGAAGGACGATGATGAAGCGCGGAGCAATGATTCTGACGGGGCTGCTGCTGGCTGCATGCGGGGGCAATGTGCGGACTGTCGAAGCCGTTCAGTACGACCTGGGAAATCTGAGTGGCCGCTGGGCAGGATCACGCATCCCGATTGCGGCCGTCGAAGTGCAGGCATCGTCGTGGCTTTCAGGGCCGGGCATGCATTTTCGTCTGGCCTTTGCCGAACCCTTGCGGCGCCAAAGCTATGCGGAAAGTCGCTGGGCTGCGCCTCCCGCCGAGCTGCTCGAGCGCTTCCTGAAACGCAGGATTGTCTTCGGTCAGCCCGATTTCAGCGGGACGGGCTGCCGGCTGCAACTGGTTTTGGACGAGCTTGAGCAACGCTTCGATGGCCCCCAAAGCAGCCAGCAGGTGCTCGAAGTTCGCGCGCTGCTGACGGGCTCTCGGGGCGGCGAGACCGTGTCGAGGCGGGCATTCCTGATCCAGAAACCGGCGCTGACAGCCACTGCCGGCGGGGGCGTCGCCGCAACTCGCGATGCGGTGCAGGCTCTTGCCGACGACCTCGGCGCCTGGCTGGAAGAGGCAGGCCGCGAGAAGCCTGCTATTGTTGAACGTTGCCGTATCTGAAGAGGGAACCCCATGAGCAATCCCTACGCCGCCGGACTGGACAAGAATCCGGCCAACTATGTTCCGCTGACGCCGCTGAGCTTCATTGAGCGCTCGGCCTATATCTATCCCGAGCGCGTGGCCTCGATACACGGCAGTCGCCGTTACAGCTGGCGCGAGGCCTATGAACGCAGCCGCCGACTGGCTTCGGCGCTGGCCATGCGAGGAGTCGGCGCTGGCGATACGGTGGCTGTGATGCTCAACAACACGCCGGAAATGTTCGAGTGCCATTTCGGCGTGCCGATGTGCGGCGCCGTGCTCAACACCATGAACACACGCCTCGATGCCGAAACCATTGCCTTCATGCTCAATCATGGCGAGGCTGCGGTATTGATCACCGACCGCGAGTATTCGCCGATGGTGAAGAAAGCCCTTGCCCAACTGGGGCGCGAAATACTCGTCATCGATGTTGATGATCCCGAATACAACGGCCCGGGTGAGCGTGTCGGTAGCGTTGACTATGAGTCGTTCCTGGCGGGTGGTCATCCGGACTACGTCTGGAAGACGCCGGCCGACGAATGGGATGCGATCTCGCTGAACTACACCTCGGGCACCACGGGCAACCCCAAGGGCGTGGTCTACCACCATCGCGGCGCCTATCTCAATGCGCTGTCCAACATCGTGTCCTGGGGCATGCCGCCGCAATCGATCTACCTGTGGACCCTGCCGATGTTCCACTGCAACGGCTGGTGTTTTCCGTGGACCGTGGCGGCCAATTCCGGCACCAACGTCTGCCTGCGTCGCGTCGACCCGAAACTGATCCTCGACGCGATCCGCGAACACAAGGTCAGTCATTATTGCGGCGCACCCATCGTGCATTCGATGCTGATCAGCGCCCCGGCCGAGTGGCGCGCCGGCATCGACCACAAGGTCTCGGCGCTGGTCGCCGCGGCGCCGCCGCCGGCCGCGGTGATCGAGGGCATGGGCAAGATCGGCTTCAACATCACGCACGTTTACGGTCTGACTGAAACCTACGGCCCGGCCGCCGTCTGCGCCAAGCACGATGAATGGCTGGATCTGCCGCTGGACGAGCAGGTGCGGCTCAACGGTCGTCAGGGCGTTCGTTATCACTGCCAGGAAGGCGTTACGGTGATGGATCCGGCAACCATGCTGCCGGTGCCCTGGGACGACCAGACCATGGGCGAGATCATGTTCCGCGGCAACATCGTGATGAAGGGCTACCTCAAGAACCCGAAGGCGACGGAAGAGGCCTTCCACGGCGGCTGGTACCACACCGGTGACCTGGCCGTGATGCAGCCCGACGGCTATATCAAGATCAAGGATCGCAGCAAGGACGTCATCATTTCCGGCGGCGAGAACATTTCTTCGATCGAAGTAGAGGACACGCTGTATCGCCACCCGGCGGTGATGGGCGCCGCCGTGGTTGCCACGCCCGATGCGAAATGGGGCGAGGTGCCCTGCGCCTTTATTGAATTGCGCGAAGGCGTCAGCGTCACGGCGGAGGAACTGACCGAGTTCTGCCGCGAGCGCATGGCACGCTTCAAGGTGCCCAAGCATTTCATTTTCGAGACCCTGCCCAAGACGTCCACCGGCAAGATCCAGAAATTCGTGCTGCGTGAAAAGGCCAAGTCGGCCACGTCATTCGAATAGGCGGCAGACGATGAAAACCTGGCTGCCGCGGATTGCCGGGGTATTGCTGGCTGTGCTGGGCCTGGTGGTGATCGTCGCCGTGATCTGGTGGCGGGTCGTCGCGCCAGTGACCGAAGGCGGAATTGAAATCCCCGGTCTCGTGGGTCAAGTCACTATCGAGCGCGACGACGCCGGCATTCCGACCGTGCGGGGTGCGAACCGTGATGCCGTGCTGTTCGGGCTGGGCTTCGTCCACGCGCAGGATCGACTGTGGCAGCTCGAAACGCATCGCCGCATCGGCTCGGGGCGACTGGCCGAGGCCTTCGGTCCGGGTGCGCTGGACAACGACAAGTTCCTGCGCGCGCTCGGCGTGCGCCGCGCGGCCGCTGCGCAATGGGAGCAGCTAGGCGGTGACGCTCGCGCCGCCGTGCTGGCCTACACCGCCGGCATCAATGCCTTCGTTGCCGGCCACATGCGGGCACGGCCTCCCGAATTCCTCATCCTCGGCATCCATCCCGAACCCTGGACGCCCGAAGACACGCTGGCCTGGGGCATCATGATGGCCTGGGACCTGGGCGGCAACTGGACCAACGAACTGATGCGCATGCGTCTGGCGCTGACTATGCCGGTGACACGCATCAACGAATTGATGCCACCTTATCCGGGCGAGAAGCCTCTGGCCACGCGAGACTACGCCGCGCTGTATCGGCAACTCAAGGTCAGCGGCGAACTCGGCAAGCAGGCCTTGCTCGACGCGCCCGAGTCCGGCGTCGAAGGCGTCGGATCCAACAACTGGGTGGTCGCCGGGTCGCATACCGTGTCAGGCAAGCCTTTGCTGGCCAACGATCCGCATCTCAAGCTGACGGCGCCCGCGCTGTGGTATTTCGCGCGGCTTGAAGCACCGGGCCTCAAGGTGGCCGGCGCCACCATGCCGGGCCTGCCGATGGTGGTGCTGGGGCAGAACGAGCGCATCGCCTGGGGTTTCACCAACACCAACCCCGATGTGCAGGACGTCTATCTGGAACAGATCAAGCCGGACGACGCGTCGCGCTATCGCACGCCTGAGGGCTGGGCGGCGTTCCAGTCCGTCGACGAAACCATCCGCGTCAAGGGGCAGGGAGACGTCAAGCTGACGGTGCGCACCACACGTCACGGCCCGGTAATTTCGGATTCCGGCGCCGCCGCTGTCGCCGGCCTGACAGGAAATGCCGCCGCACCGGCCTATGCGCTGGCGCTGCGCTGGACCGCGCTCGACGCTGACGCCGGCAGTATCGATGCCGGGCTGGCGCTTAGCGGTGCTGCATCGGTGGCCGAATTCATCCGCGGCGCCGAAAAGTACAAGGCGCCGATGCAGAACATGGTGGTGGCCGATGTCGACGGCAACATCGGCTTCATCGCGGCCGGCCGCGTGCCGCTGCGTCGCAAGGACAACGACTTGCGCGGCCTCGCCCCCGCGCCGGGCTGGGAGGCACGCTACGACTGGGTCGGCTTCCTCGATCCGGGAAAGACGCCGCGCGAGATCAACCCGCGGCGCGGCTGGATTGCCACCGCCAATCACCGTATCACCAGCGCCGACTATCCGCATTTCATCACCAGCGAATGGGCAGTGCCGTATCGACAGGATCGCATCGAAGCCATGCTCAAGGCGCGACCCATGCACGACAAGGAAAGTCTGCGCCAGATTCAGACCGACGTCGTGTCGCTGGCCGCGCAGCGTCTGCTGCCCTGGCTGCGGCAGGCCAAACCGACCCATGCGCTGGGCGCGGCAGCCATGCAGCGGCTGGCGGCCTTTGACGGCGAAATGCGCGCCGGCGATGCGGCGCCGCTGATCTTCGCGGCCTGGGCCAGGGAGTTGACGCGTGCCGTATTCGCCGACGAAATGGGCGGCGATGAAGCCTATCTGCGCCAGGTCGGGCGCAGTGATTTTCGTGCCGCGCTCGAAGGCGTGTTGGAACGCAACGATGCCTGGTGGTGCGACGACAAGACCACGCCGGCGGCAGAGACCTGCGAACAACTCATCAACCGCTCGCTCGATCACGCACTCGACGAATTGCAGCAAAGGCTGGGGTCGGACATGGCGCGCTGGCAATGGGGCACGGTGCATCAGGCGCGTTCCGAGCATCGGCCCTTCTCCAAGGTCAAGGCGCTGGCGCCCTGGTTCGAATTACGCACGCCCACCAGCGGCGACAACTACACGGTGAACGTCGCCCGCTATCACCTCAAAGGCGACGAGCCCTACCTCAACGAACACGCCGCCAGCCTGCGTGCGATCTACGATTTGAAAGATGCCGCCAATTCGAGCGTGATGCATTCCAGCGGCCAGTCCGGGCTGGTGCTGGCGCCGGAGTATCGCGGCTTCGTCGGACCCTGGACTGCCGTGCGCGACCTGCCGCTGTGGGCCAAGGGAAATCGCAAGCTGGTACTGCAAGGCCGCTCTGCGGCAAAATGAAATTTCAGTGAAGGCTAACGCCGGCTTCATCGGCGTTAAGCGAAGCGGCCGAAGCTACAATGAGCCCATCGAACACCGCAAGGAGACCCACCATGAACGCACCCGACCAAACCACATTACCCATCCTGATGCGCGAGGACAAGGAGGGCGTCGCTACACTGACCCTCAACCGTCCGACCCAATTCAACTCGCTGTCCGAGGAACTTCTGACCGAATTGCAGGCGACCCTGAACGCCATCGCAGCGGACAAGACGGTGCGGGCCGTGGTCATTGCCGGTGCCGGCAAGGCCTTTTGCTCCGGTCACGATCTCAAGCAGATGCGCGCCAACCCCAGCAAGGCCTACATGCAGAAGCTGTTCAAGCAGTGCGGCAAGGTCATGATGACCATCGTCGAAATGCCACAGCCGGTGATCGCGCGCATCCATGGCATCGCGACGGCCGCGGGCTGCCAACTGGTCGCCATGTGTGATCTGGCGGTGGCGGCGGAGGGCGCGAAGTTTGCGGTATCGGGCGTCAACCTCGGGCTCTTCTGCTCGACGCCTTCGGTGGCACTGGGACGCGCCATGGGTCGCAAGGAGGCGATGGAAATGCTGCTCACCGGCGACTTCATCGATGCCGTCGAAGCGCAGCGGCGCGGCCTGGTCAATCGCGTTGTGCCGCTGGAGCAACTGGATGCCGAAGTGAAGAAGCTGACCGATTCGATTTGTGCCAAGTCTTCTGTCGCACTGGCGATGGGCAAGGCCCTGTTCTACAAGCAACTCGAAATGGGTCTCGACGGAGCCTATCAACTGGCCGCCGAAACCATGGCCTGCAACATGATGGCCGACGATGCGGCCGAAGGCATTGATGCCTTCATGCAGAAGCGCAAGCCGGAGTGGAAGGGCTGCTGAGAAGAAATCGCGTTACAAAAGTCGGCGCTGGTGACACGCCGAATTCATTCATCGGAACCGAAACGGAGCAATTGACCATGCCATTGAAGAATTTGTTGGTTCACCTCGATCAGGGTGAGCGCACTGCCGCGAGACTCGAGCTGGCCGTATCCCTCGCGCGCCAGCATCAGGCTCGACTGGTAGGTGTATTCGGGCAAAGGGCCCATGCCCAGCAGGTCGGGGTGGTTTCCTCCTGGCCGAGTCCTGAATATGTCGCGGCCCGTGATGCCAGCAAGGCTGCCTTCGAGAAGGCCGTGGCGGGACTGCCGCAGACGGAATGGCGCGACATCAACCGCGGCAGCGAGGTCGAAGTGCTTCACCACATCATCAACCTTGCCCGTCATGCCGACCTGGTGATACTCGGACAGCATGACGAGCGGGCCAAGGCCTTTGCGCCGGATGAACTTGCCAGTCAGGTGATCCTGGAATCCGGGCGTCCGGTGCTCGTGCTTCCCTTTGCCGGCACATTCGCGGAGGTTGGCAAGCATCCGCTGATCGCCTGGAACAATGCCCGCGAGGCGGCCCGCGCTCTCAATGACGCGCTACCGCTGATCGAGGGCTGCGATGAAGCGATGGTCTTGTCGTTTACCGCCCGGAGGGAGGAGGGCGAGGCGTGCTGCGCCGAAGTTGTAACCCAACTGGCGACTCACGGCATCAAGACAAAGACCGAATGCCTCGTGGTGCAGGATTTCGGCATCATGGACATGCTGCTCAACCGGATCACCGATCGCGGGGCCGACCTGCTGGTGATGGGGGCTCACGGGCATATCGGCTTTCCTTTCGTCAGCCGCGGTGCAGGGACCCGGTACATCCTCGCGCACATGACGGTACCGGTGCTGATGTCCAATTGAAGATTGGCACTGACGCATGGAGTCGAGATGCGTCACGCTTGATCGATGATTGAACCCATGGGAGCCATTCCGGAGGGCGACAGGCAGGCTCGACTACTTTCCCTCGTCGTCCAACTGGTGACCGAAGTGCGGCCGGGCGGACTCGCGACAGCGGGACTGGATAGCATGCTGGACAAGGACCTGGGCCTGGACAGCCTGGCTCGGGTTGAACTGCTGGCGCGTATCGAGCAGGCGTTCGGCGTTCGCTTGCCCGATGACCTGCTGGGGTCCGCGGAAACGCCGCGTGATCTGCTGCAGGCACTGGCAACCAGCGCGCCGGCAGTGGCGGGAGACCCAGGCAGTCAGGCGCCATGGGTTGCTCCGGCGGCTACGGAGGAAGGAAATCCCGACAGCGCCGCGACCCTGGTCGAAGTGCTGAAATGGCATGTGCAGCGACATCCAGATCGCCCCCACGTCCTGTTCCAGAGCAGCGCCAGCGAAACCGACACGCTGACCTATGGGCACCTGCTGGCCGGCGCCCGCGAACTTGCCGCCGGCTTGCGCGGTGCCGGCATCGTTCCCGGTCAGTGCGTAGCGCTGATGCTGCCGACCGGGTTGGAGTTTTTTTACGCCTTCTACGGCATCCTGCTGGCCGGCGCGGTGCCGGTGCCGATCTACCCGCCGACACGGCCGGGGCAGATCGAGGATCACCTGCGTCGTCAGGCCGGCATCTTGCAAAACTGCGAAGCGGTGGCGCTTATCAGCTTCGATGCGGCGCGGCTGGTGGCACGCATTCTTTCCGGTCTGGTGCCGACACTGCGCGCGGTGACGACGCCGGAAGAACTGCGCGTGGCGGGCCGGGCGCTGGTGCCCGTTGCGGATCATCACGGGCACGGCGGCGAGATCGCCTTCATTCAATACACCTCCGGTTCCACCGGCGATCCCAAGGGCGTGACGCTCGATCACGGCAACCTGCTGGCCAATATCCGCGCTTGGGGTCAAGCCGTGGAACTGACGCCGGCCGACGTTGTCGTCAGCTGGCTACCGCTGTACCACGACATGGGCCTGATCGGGGCGTGGCTGGGCAGCCTCTACCATGCCTGCCCGCTGGTACTGATGTCGCCGCTGGATTTTCTGGCGCGCCCGGAACGCTGGCTGTGGGCCATCCATCAGCATCGCGGCACGGTTACCGCTGCGCCGAACTTCGCTTTCGAACTCTGCCTGCGCCATCTCGATCCGGTCCGCCTGCAGGGGCTCGACCTGTCGTCGTGGCGCTATGCGGCCAACGGCGCCGAGCCGGTGGCGGCCGAGACCCTGGCACGTTTTGCGGCGGCGTTCAGGCCTTATGGCTTTCGCGACGACGCGCTGGCGCCGGTCTATGGCCTGGCCGAGTGTTCGGTCGGACTCGCGGTGTCGCCGCCCGGGCGCGGGCCGCTGATCGATCGGGTGCAGCGCGAAGCGCTGGCCGCAGGCGATGCCCGACACGCGGCGGCCGACGATCTGCATGCCTTGAGCATGGTCGCCTGCGGACGCCCGCTGCCGGGACACGAGGTGCGCATCGTCGATGATACGGGTCGCGAACTGCCGCCGCGTCGCGTCGGCCGGCTGGAGTTTCGCGGGCCGTCGGCGACGCGTGGCTACTACCGCAATGCCGAGGCCAGCGCCAAACTGATCCGTGATGGCTGGCTCGATTCGGGCGACCTCGCCTATCTGGCCGAGGGCGACATCGTCATCACCGGGCGCCTCAAGGACACCATCATTCGCGGTGGGCGCAACCTTTATCCTTACGAACTGGAGGAGGCCGTCGGTTCCGTTCCCGGCGTGCGTCGCGGCTGCGTCGCGGTATTTGGCGTGACGGTGTCGGGGCAGGGCACCGAGAAGCTGGTGGTGGTGGCGGAAAGCCGGGAGACCGACCCGGCCGCGCGACAGGAGCTGGTTCGCCGCATCAACGCGCTGACCGTCGATCTGCTCGGCACGCCGCCCGACGACGTGGTGCTGGCGCCGCCCAACGCTGTGCTGAAAACCTCCAGCGGCAAGATCCGTCGTGCGGCCACGCGCGAGATCTATTGCGGCGAAGGATTCGCCCGCGGCGGCCGTTCGCTCTGGCTGCAAGTCGTGCGGCTCAGCCTGGCGGGTCTTTGGCCGGCGTGCCGTGCCGCCTTGCGCCGCGGTACGGCATTGCTCTACGGCGCCTATGCCTGGAGCATCTATGGCCTGCTGGTACTGCCGGCCGTGGCGGGCATCCTGCTGCTGCCCGGCGTAGCCCGGCGTTGGCGTTTTGCCGGTGCCATCGCGCGAACCTGCGTGCGGCTGTGCGGCATCCGCCTGCAGGTCGACGGATTGGAGCACGTGCCGCGGCAGGCGGGGGTGTTCGTCGCCAACCACGCCAGCTATGTCGACAGCATTGTGCTGGCGGCGGCGCTGCCGGTTCCCGTGAGCTTCATCGCCAAACAGGAACTCGCGACGCATCCGTTTGCCGGCCCGCTGCTGCGGCGCTTGGGTGCGGCATTCGTCGAGCGCTTCGACGCGCGGCAGGGGGTCGATGATGTGAGGCGTCTGGCGGAGGCCGCCGGAACGCGGCCGCTGTTCTTCTTCGCCGAGGGGACCTTTACCCGCCAGAAGGGCTTGCGGCCTTTCCGTCTGGGCGCTTTCCAGATCGCGGTGCAAAACGGTCTGGCGGTGACGCCGGTAGTCCTGGCCGGGACCCGCGAGATTCTGCGCGATGAGTCCTGGCTGCCTTGCCGAGGCTCTGTCCGCGTCTGCATTGGTCAGCCGATTTCCGCAACCGGCGAGGGCTGGCAGGCCGCGCTGCAACTGCGGAACGCGACACGAGCGGCGATCCTGCGCGAGTGCGGCGAACCCGATCTGGAGGCATGCGGCCCATGAGTAGAAATATTCTTGCCGACGGCGTCAAGGCGCGCGAAGTATGGGCCTGGGCCATGTACGACTTCGCCAACTCGGCCTACACGACGACGGTAGTGACGGCGATTTTCAACGCCTATTTCGTCGCCGTGGTGGCCGCCGGTGCATCGTGGGCAACGCTGGCCTGGACCAGCGCGCAGGCCATTGCCAGTATCGCCATCATGCTGACTGCGGCCAGCGTCGGCGCCTATGCCGATCGCCATGGCGCCAAGAAGAAACTGCTGGCGGTGACCACAGCCGGTTGCGTGGTGGCCACCGCCGGCCTGTTCTGGGTCGGCTCTGGCGATGTGGTGCTGGCCATGACCCTGGTGGCGATTGCGAGCTTCTTCTTCGGCACCAGCGAAAATATCATCGCTGCCTTCCTGCCGGAACTGGCCGGTGAAGACGACTTCGGCAAGGTTTCCGGCTGGGGCTGGAGCTGGGGTTATCTGGGCGGGATGACCTGTCTCGGTCTGTGCCTGGCATGGATCGTTGCCGCCAAGGGCCGCGGCGAGGGGGTCGAGAGCTTCGTCCCCGCCGCCATGCTGATCACTGCCGCATTTTTCGCCGTGGCGTCAGCGCCGACTTTCCTGCTGCTGCGCGAGCGGGTGCAGGCCAAGCCGGCTGCCGATGCTGGTGCTGAACTTGCCGCACTGGCGCATCGCCTGCTGACCATGGCGAGCGAGGCGCGCCGCTTTCCGGACATGGCGCGTTTCATGGTCTGCCTGTTGTTCTATCAATCCGGGGTCTTCGCCGCCATCGCTTTG